>NZ_DLJW01000073.1:23443-26878 GCF_002477705.1 Stenotrophomonas sp. UBA7606
TACTACCTGATCGCCATCCAGTTCATCGTCTTTGACCTGGAAATCATCTTCATCGTGCCTTGGACCCAGGTGTTCATGGAGCTCGGCGCTCGTTCGCTGGTCACCATGGGCCTGTTCGTGGGCATGCTGTTCCTTGGCTTTATCTACGTGTGGAAGAAGGGAGCGCTGGAATGGGAGTGATCCAAACTCTCGACGGCCTGATGAACAACCCCGTCCCGGAAGGGCGGGTTGATGACATTCTGCGGCCTGAAGGCGACAACCCCCTGCTCGAGAAGGGCTATGTGACCACGAGCGTCGATGCGCTGCTGAACTGGGCACGTACCGGCTCGATGTGGCCGATGACCTTTGGTCTGGCCTGCTGTGCGGTGGAAATGATGCATGCCGGCGCGGCGCGCCTGGACCTTGACCGCTACGGCGTGGTGTTCCGCCCGTCGCCGCGTCAGTCCGACGTGATGATCGTGGCCGGCACCCTGGTCAACAAGATGGCCCCGGCGCTGCGCAAGGTCTACGACCAGATGCCGGACCCGAAGTGGGTCATCTCGATGGGTAGCTGCGCCAACGGTGGCGGCTACTACCACTATTCGTATTCCGTGGTGCGCGGCTGTGATCGCGTGGTGCCGGTGGACGTCTACGTCCCGGGCTGCCCGCCGACCGCCGAAGCACTGGTGTACGGCATTTTGCAGCTGCAGAAGAAGATCTGGCGTACCCAGACCATCGCGCGCTGATCCCTTTTTACAATCAAGAGCACGCCAGCCCCCATGGCCCAGCAAGCACCTTCTCTCATCGAACGACTCCGCGCGCGCTTTGCCGACGCGCAGGTCGTGGTGGTCGAACCGCGCGGCGAAGTTACGCTGGAAGTAGCTGTCGCTGATTGGCACGCAACTGCCCTGGCATTGCGCGACGAGTTCGGCTTCGAGCACGCCACCGACCTGTGCGGTGTCGACTACCTTGGTTACGGCAGCGACGAGTGGGATACCTCGGACGTTTCCTCGCACGGCTTCAGCCGTGGCGTGGAAGGCAAGGGCGCTGGCCGTTTCGCCTGGGGCGAGTTCCCCAGCCACGAAACCGCCGAAGGTGCCCAGCCCGATGCACTGCCCAAGCAGCGTTTCGCGGTGGTCTGCCAGCTGCGTTCCTACCAGCACAACCAGCTGCTGCGCATCCGCTGCTTTGCCCCGAGCGAATCGCTGCCGGTGGTGGCATCGCTGACCGACATCCATCCGGGCCTGAACTGGTTCGAGCGCGAGGCGTTCGACCTGTACGGCGTGATCTTCGAGGGTCACCCGGACCTGCGCCGCATCCTGACCGACTACGGTTTCGTGGGCCATCCTTTCCGCAAGGATTTCCCGCTGATCGGCAACGTCGAGGTGCGTTACGACGAAGAAAAGAAGCGCGTGGTGTACGAGCCGGTGACTTCGGTCGAGCCGCGCGTCGGCGTGCCGCGTGTCATCCGCGACGATGCCCGTTTCCAGACCGCTGAAGGCGAGCGCGCGCAGACGGAGGCAAGCAAGTGAGTGCGGACGTAAAGAGGGAGTTCCACCAGGCTTCGCAGGCCTTTGCGAGCAATCCTGCTGAGGCGAAGCAGGAAATCCGCAACTACACCATGAACTTCGGCCCGCAGCATCCGGCTGCGCACGGTGTGCTGCGCCTGATCCTGGAAATGGACGGCGAGACCATCATGCGCGCCGATCCGCATATCGGCCTGCTGCATCGCGCGACCGAGAAGCTGGCCGAGTCCAAGCCGTTCAATCAGTCGGTCGGCTACATGGACCGCCTGGATTACTGCTCGATGATGTGCAACGAGCACGCCTATGTGCGTTCCATCGAAACCCTGATGGGTATCGAGGTGCCCGAGCGTGCGCAGTACATCCGCACCATGTTCGACGAAATCACCCGTATCCTGAACCATCTGATGTGGTTGGGTTCCAACGGCCTGGATCTGGGCGCGATGGCGGTGATGCTGTACGCCTTCCGTGAGCGCGAAGAGCTGATGGACTGCTACGAGGCGGTCTCCGGCGCGCGCATGCACGCGGCGTACTACCGTCCGGGCGGCGTGTACCGCGACCTGCCGGACACCATGCCCAAGTACAAGGAGTCGCGTTGGCACAAGGGCAATGCGCTCAAGCGCCTGAACGCCTCGCGTGAGGGCTCGCTGCTCGACTTCCTGGAGAACTTCACCAATGAGTTCCCCAAGCGTGTCGACGAATACGAAACCCTGCTGACCGACAACCGTATCTGGAAGCAGCGTACCGTTGGCATCGGCGTGATCACCCCGGAACACGCGCTGTCCTGGGGCATGACCGGCGTGATGCTGCGTGGCTCGGGCATTGCCTGGGATCTGCGCAAGAAGCAGCCGTATGCCAAGTACGACGCGGTCGATTTCGACCTGCCGCTGGGCACCAACGGCGACTGCTACGACCGTTACCTGGTCCGTGTTGCCGAGATGCGCGAATCCAACCGCATCATCAAGCAGTGCGTGCAGTGGCTGAAGGCCAACCCCGGTCCGGTGATGGTCAAGAACTTCAAGGTCGCCCCGCCGGCTCGCGCCGAGATGAAGGACGACATGGAAGCGCTGATCCATCACTTCAAGCTGTTCAGTGAAGGCTATTGCGTGCCGGCCGGCGAAACCTACGCCGCGGTCGAAGCGCCCAAGGGCGAGTTCGGCTGCTATCTGGTTTCCGACGGCGCCAACAAGCCGTTCCGCGTGCATCTGCGGGCACCGGGCTTTGCCCACCTGTCCTCGATCGACTCGGTCGTGCGTGGCCACATGCTGGCCGACGTGGTGGCGATGATCGGTACCTACGATCTCGTGTTCGGCGAGGTTGACCGGTAATGACCGGTAGCTGCACAACGCCCGATGCCTGCGCGGCCCAGCTGCTGCAGGCTTCGGTTTTCCAGAATTTGGTATTCGTTGAGGTCGGCCGATGAAGGCGACGG
This sequence comes from Stenotrophomonas sp. UBA7606, assembly GCF_002477705.1. NCBI lineage: Bacteria > Pseudomonadati > Pseudomonadota > Gammaproteobacteria > Lysobacterales > Lysobacteraceae > Stenotrophomonas > Stenotrophomonas sp. UBA7606. The sequence continues at coordinate 26,378 of NZ_DLJW01000073.1, forward strand.
GTAATTACGAGGCGGCGCGCGACGTCGACCCGATGGTGGTGTTGAGCGACAAGACGCGCGCTCACATCGATCACTGGCTGACCAAGTTCCCGCCGGAGCGCAAGCGTTCGGCGGTGCTGCAGGGGCTGCATGCCGCGCAGGAGCAGAACCAGGGCTGGCTGAGCGACGAGCTGATCGCCGCCGTTGCCAAGTACCTGGACCTGCCGTTCGTGTGGGCCTACGAGGTCGCCACCTTCTACTCGATGTTCGAGACCGAGAAGGTGGGCCGCAACAACGTCGCCATCTGCACCAACATCAGCTGCTGGCTCAATGGCGCCGACGACATCGTCCGCCATTGCGAGAAGAAGCTGGGCATCAAGCACGGTGAATCGACCCCGGACGGCCGCGTCTACCTCAAGAAAGAGGAAGAGTGCCTGGCGGGTTGCGCGGGCGCACCGATGATGGTCATCAACGGTCATTACCACGAGCGCCTGACGCTGGGCCAGGTCGACGCGCTGCTGG
>NZ_DLJW01000075.1:0-10175 GCF_002477705.1 Stenotrophomonas sp. UBA7606
TGACGCGCTGGCCTTCCTGCAGGCTGCGGAAGCCCTTGGAATTGATCGCGGAGAAGTGCGCGAAGACATCGGCGCTGCCGTCCTCCGGTGAGATGAAGCCAAATCCCTTGGCGTCGTTGAACCACTTGACGGTACCGTTCGGCATGGTGATGCGAGACCTTCTTCGATGAATGGATTGATGTACGCTGAATGGCGTACCAGCTGAGTATGCAAAGCTTGGGCGAGGATGACAATCACCCCCGGGCCAATTCACCCACCAAAGTTGGCAAACCCGACGATGCGGCGGCCACGTTTTCCAGCACCTCCTCCATCGTGATCTCGCCCGCATCACCGCAGCCTGCGGCCCAATTGGCGACGATCGCCAGGCAGGCATAGTCCAGCCCCAGCTCACGCGCCAGGCCTGCTTCGGGCATGCCGGTCATGCCGACAAGGTCACAGCCATCGCGGCGCATGCGCGCGATCTCGGCATTGGTCTCCAGCCGCGGGCCCTGGGTTGCGCCGTAACAGCCCCCGTCCTGCAGGGCCACGCCCTGCGCGCGCGCCGCCGCCAGCACCTGCGCGCGCAACGAGGGGGTGTAGGGGTGGCCGAAGTCCACGTGCAGCACCTCGCTGCCCTCCTCCTCGCTGAGGGTCGATATCCGCCCCCAGGTGTAGTCGATCAGCTGATCCGGGCAGGCCAGCACACGCGGGCCGAAGTTGTCGGTGATGCCACCGACGGTGTTCAGCGCCAGCACGCGGGTGGCACCAAGCTGTTTGAGCGCCGCCAGGTTGGCGCGATAGTTGATCTTGTGCGGCGGGATCGAATGGCCCTCGCCATGGCGTGCCAGGAAGGCCACGCGCTTGCCATCGAGGCGGCCAACCCGGACCGGGCCGGAGGGCGCGCCGTAGATCGTCTCCACTTCATGTGTCTGGACATCGTCCAGCGCCGCCAACTTGTAGACGCCGGTGCCGCCAATCACGGCCAGGGCGATAGGTTCCATGCTCATTCCTGATGTTCTGCTCGGGCAGGCGCAGGTCACGCCCCCTGGCGTGCCCCGCGCGATCAAACCGCTGACCGATGCTGGGCGCACCGGCTGACGGTATTACTGCTTCATTGCGTAGATGGCCGGCAGCGAGCGCAGCGATTCGCTGACGTCCATGCCGAAGCCGAACACGAAACGATCCGGCAGCTCGATGCCGGCATAGTCAGCCTTGACGCCCGGCAGGCAGCGGTCGTGCTTCTTCACCGTCAGCACGGCGATGCGCACGTCGGTGGCGCCCTGCTCCAGGCACCATTCGCGCACGCCCTGCAGGGTGAAGCCTTCGTCCAGGATGTCGTCGACCAGGATCACCCGGCGGCCGAACAGCGCCGACACCGGGCGGTGCTTCCACACCAGCTCGCCGCCGCTCTCACCGTGGTAGCGCGAAGCCTGCATGTAGTCGAACTGTGCATCCTGGCCGCGCGCGCCCAGTTCCAGCGCCAGCTGGCCGGCGAACGGCAGCGCGCCGTTCATGATCGAAATGAACACCGGCACTTCGCCCTTGTAATCGCGCGCGATGGCGTCGGCGATGCCGGCGATGGCGGTGTCGATGGTGGGGCGGTCGACCAGCAGGTCGGCCTGGGCCACGGCTTGTTCAAGAGTGAGTTTGCTGGACATCAGGCGGTTCTTCCAAGGTTTTCAAACAGATGATTACAGGTATCAGTGTGGCGGGCATCGGCCAGCAGGCCGCCCCAGCCCATCGCCCCGCGGCCGATCAGGCTCAGCACGGCGGCGGTGTTCAGGCGGCGGCTGGCCACCGCCTGCAGGGATTCCTCGACCAGCTCCGGGTGGCAGACCAGCACCACGTCGCAGCCGGCATCCAGGTGCGCATCGACGCGGCCCTTGACCCCACCGGCAGCGAATGAGGCCGCCATGCCGATATCGTCGGAGAACACCACGCCGCGGAAGCCCAGCTGCTCGCGCAGGATCTGGTTGATCCAGCGCGGCGAATAGCCGGCCGGTTCCGGTGCCACCTGCGGGTAGATGACGTGCGCCATCATCACCGCATCGGCGCCGGCGGCAATGCCGGCCTGGAACGGTATCAGGTCATGGGCCTGGATTTCCGCCAGCGGGCGCGGATCCACCGCGGTATCGACGTGGGTATCCTCGCGCACGGTGCCGTGGCCGGGGAAATGCTTGAGGGTGGCAGCCATGCCCACCGAGTGCATGCCGCGCACATAGGCAGCGGTCAGCGCCGCCACCACCTGCGGGTCTTCGCCGAAGGCACGGTTGCCGATGGCCAGGTTGCCATGGCCCACATCCACCACCGGCGCGAAGCTCAGGTCCAGGCCGCTGGCGCGGATCTCGCTGGCCATCAGCCAGGCGTGCTGCTCGGCCAGCGCCAGCGCGCCCTCGGGGTCGGTCGCATAACGCTTGCCCAGGCCATCGAGCGGCGGCAGTTCAGCATAGCCCTCGCGGAAGCGCTGCACGCGGCCGCCTTCCTGGTCCACCGCCAGCAACAGCGGGCGGGCGGTAGCGGCACGGATGGCCGCGCTCAGCTCCACCACCTGCGCGCGCGAGGCGAAGTTGCGCTTGAACAGCACCACCCCGGCCACGGCGTCGTTCTGCAGCCAGTCGCGCTCCTGGGCGGTCAATTCAGTGCCGGCAACGCCGATCAAAAGCATGCAAGGACTCCAAGCCGCCGCAGGCTGCGGCGTAGCTGCGCATTGTCGCAGATGGCGCCGGTCGCGTCAGAGCCCGCGTTCAGATGCTGCAGCCCTCCGGGCCGCAGGCCTGTTCATCGCCGCTGGCGGCGGCCGGCGCCTGCTCGGCGGCGATCTTGCGCAGCACCTGGGCAAACACTTCCGGGGGCTGCCCGCCCTGCACGGCGTATTTGCCGTTGATCACGAAGGTCGGCACCGACTGGATGCCCAGCGCCTGCGCCTGGCCAAGCCCGGCCTGGACCTGGGCCAGGCCCTCGTCGGAGGCCAGCATGGCCTGCACCCGCTCGGCGGGGATGCCACCGGCAGCAGCGGCGGCGATCAACACCTGCGGATCGGCCAGGTTGCGGCCTTCGGCGAAATGCGCGCGGAACAGTGCCTCACCGACCTGTTCCTGCACCCCGCTCTGTCCGGCCAGCCACAGCAGCCGATGCGCGGGCAGCGTGCTGACCTTGACCTGGCCCTTGTCGAAATCCATCGGCAGGCCTTCGGCCTGGGCGGCGCCCTGGGTCTGCGCCAGCATCTGGTTGGTGCGCTCGATGCCACCAAACTTGGCCGCATAGGCCTCGCGCAGCGGTACCGGGGTGGTATCGGCGGTGGGGTCGAGCAGGAACGGATGCCAGTGCACGTCGACCTCCGGTGCGTCCTCACCCAGCAATTCCAGTCCACGCTGGAAGCGATGCTTGCCGATCCAGCACCAGGGGCAGACCACGTCGGACCAGATATCGATGCGCATGAGGGTTCCTAGATTCGAATGTAGTGCCGAGCCATGCTCGGCTGAAGCTTTGCCGGTAATGCCTCTGCCGAGCATGGCTCGGCACTACAGGGTTTGCTTGTTAAGCCCCTGCCGAGCATGGCTCGGCACTACGGGCACTTCACCACTGGCTGTACGGTTTGGAAGCCAAGGCCAGGTTGTAATAACGCAGCTCGTCGGTGACTTCGGCGCCTGCCCAGTCCGGCTTGTCGAGAACCTGGTCGGCGCTGTCCAACTCCACTTCGGCCACCACCAGCCCGGCGTTGTCACCGAGGAACTCATCCACTTCCCACAGCAGGCCGCCGTGCTGCACCAGGTGGCGTCGCTTGTCGATCAGCCCACCCACGCACAGCGCCAGCAGCTCGCGCGCCTCGTTCACCGGCACCGGGTACTCGAACTCCTGGCGGGTATGGCCCAGCTCGCGCGACTTGATGTTGAGGTAGCCCGCCTCGTCCTGGATGCGCACCCGCACCGAGGCCTTCTGCGCGCCGCTGTCCATCGCCGCCATGTCATTGATGTAGCCTTGCGCCATCGGGATGACGGCGTGCGCAGCCGCACGCCAGCCATCGCCGGTCACCAGGAACTTGCGTTCGATCTCGATGCCCATCGCTTACTTCTTCTCGAATACGGCAATGCTTTCCACGTGCGCGGTATGCGGGAACATGTCCATCGCACCGGCCGACACCAAGGTGAAGCCCTGCTCGTTGACCAGGTAGCCGGCGTCGCGGGCCAGCGAGCCCGGATGGCAGCTGACATAGACGATGCGCTTGAACTGTTTCAGCGGCAACTGCTTCAGTACGTCAATCGCGCCCGAACGCGGCGGGTCGAGCAGCAGCTTGTCGAAACCCTGCTTCATCCACGGCGCGTTGCTCTGGTCCTGGGTCAGGTCGGCGGCATGGAACTCGGCGTTGACCAAGCCGTTGCGCTGCGCGTTTTCGCGGGCGCGCGCCACCAGGCCGTCATCGCCCTCCACGCCCACCACTTCGCGCACGGTACGCGCCAGCGGCAAGGTGAAGTTGCCCAGCCCGCAGAACAGGTCGAGCACGCGCTCGTCGGCCTGGCCGTCCAGCAGGGTGAGCGCATGCGCGATCATCTTCTCGTTGAGCTTGGCATTGACCTGGATGAAATCCAGCGGACGGAACGCCAGCTCCACATCCCACTGCGGCAATGCGAACGACAATGCCACGCCTTCGGCCGGCCACAGCGGCGCCACCGTGTGCAGGCCACCGGACTGCAGGTAGATCGCGAAACCATGCTCCTGGCCGAAGCCGATCCAGGCCTGCTTGTCGGCATCGCTCAGCGGCTGCAGGTGGCGCACGGTCAGGGCGATGGCGGCATCACCGGCGATGAACTCGATCTGCGGGATATCGCGCTTGCCGTCCAGGGTTTCAATGAACGCGGACAGCGCGCCGACCTTGCTGCCGATCTCCGGGATCACCGTAAAACACTGCGACAAATCAGCGACGAAACGCGGATCCAATTCGCGGAAACCCACCAGCGTCTTGTCCTTCTTCTCGACGCGACGCACCGAGAAGCGGCCCTTGCGCCGATAGCCCCAGCTGTCACCTACCAGCGCCGGCAACACCGTGCCCGGGCTGACATGGCCGATGCGGGTCAGGTTGTCGGTCAGCACCTGCTGCTTGGCCACGATCTGCTGCGACTCTTCCAGATGCTGCAGCACGCAGCCGGCACAGACGCCGAAATGCGGGCAACGCGGCTGCACGCGTTCCGGCGAGGCCTTCAGTACTTCGACTGTTTTGGCTTCGTCGAAATGGCGGCTTTTGGCGGTCTGTTCAGCCATCACCGTTTCACCCGGCAAGGCACCGCTGATGAAGGTGACCTTGCCACCCTCGCCCTCGCGGCGTGCAACGCCACGGCCATCGTGGCTGAGGTCGAGGATGTCGGTCTGGAAGGGGGTTTTGTCTATGCGGGGGGATCGGGATCGGGCCACGTGGCAACAGGCTGCGGGCAACAAAAGGGGGGCTATTGTCGCAGATGCGCGCAGTCAGGTAGTTCCCTGCTTGCACCTGACGTTCGCATCGCTAATATGCGTTTGAAAGCTGACATGGAGGCAGCAGATGAATACGCAAAGCATCGGCGCAACGCCGCGCCTGTTACTGGTCGAGGACGACATGACCAGCCAGGGCTTCTTCCAGCTTGTACTGGAATCCCTGCCGGCAACGGTTGATATCGCCGACTCGCACGCCAGCGCGCTGCGCCTGACCAATGGCGTTCGCCACGACCTGTGGCTGATCGACGTCAACCTGCCCGATGGCGACGGCCCCAGCCTGCTGCAGAAGCTGCGCGCCCAGCACCCCTCGACCCCGGCGCTGGCACACACTGCCGAGGTCACCGTGGAAGTGGAACAGGCCCTGCAACAGGCCGGGTTCAACGCGACCATGGCCAAACCGATCAGCCGCGACACCCTGTTGCGGACCGTGCGCCGCAGTTTGGCCCAGGCAGTGCCTGGCGATGACCCCGGCAACCCGGAACCAGCACCGGACTGGGACGAGTCCGCCGCATTGAACGCGCTCAATGGCCAGCAGGCGCATGTGCGCGCCTTGCGCGAGCTGTTTCTTTCCGAGCTGCCGGGCGCGCGCGACGCGGTCAGCCAAGCGCTGGTCCGTCATGACGACACTGCGCTACGTGCACAGCTGCACAAACTCCAGGCCAGTTGTGGCTTCGTGGGGGCTTCCCGGCTGGCTCGCGCGGTGCGCCAGCTGCACCACGATCCCGCCTCACAGCAGGCCCAGCAGCAATTCGGCAGCGCGGTCAGCGCCCTGCTGCGCTGAACAGGCAGTCCCGCTCCAATCACCGCAGCAGCTGAATGCGTCAAGCACCTCAGCCCTTGCCGCGGCCCAACTCACCGAGCATTTCCCAGGATTTCAGACCGCGCCCGCCCAGATGATGTAGCAGCACCGCACGCATCTGCAGGCGCAGGCTGGCCAGCTCTGTTGACGACGGCTCGCGGTCCTCGGCCATTGCCAACAACGCTGCGCCAGTTGCCAGGCCACGGCGTTCATTGCTGGAGCGCTCACTGAGCAGACGCAGGGGACCCTGCAGTGGATCCAGCCGGTAACGCGCAGCCGGATCGATGGCTTCGCCATCGGCCGCAGTCGCCCAATCAAATCCGAAGCCCAACGCTTCCAACAGATCGCGCTCAAAGCGCCGCAGCGACCACGCCAGCGAGGCCCCTGTCTGCCCCAGCGTGGCCCGCAGGCCGGCATACGCGAAGTACAACTCTGGCAAGGGGTCCAGCCGTGGCGCCAGCCGCATCACCAGTTCGTTGACGTAGAAGCCGGCCAGCATCGCCTGCCCGTGCAGGCGTGGGGCCACGTCCTGGCTTTCGGCGCGGCGCAGCTGTGCCAGTTCCCCCCCCAGTACCGCATCGAAACGTATCGACTGCAGGGCCTGCAAGGCTGCGCGCAAGGGCTGTTTCTTCGGCCCCTGCACACCCCTTGCCAGCAGTCCGATGCGCCCGTGATCCAGGCTCAGCACCTCGACCAGCAGGCTGGTTTCCCGCCATGGACGGGCATGCAGGACATAACCGGGCTGGTCTTCGATACGCATCTCAAGGCCCGGAGTCGGGAATGGAGAAGCGGGAGCCGAAGCCGCCCTTCACCTTGAACCAGCCGGCTTCCTTCAGACGACCTCGCGGGAGGCCGTTGCTACGGAAGTGCGTCATCGCAGCGTCGGCCTTCATCGCGCGACCTGACCTGTTACCTGCCAGCCGACAGCCGGGATCGCAAGTTGCAGCAGAACCAGGCAGTTTCCATTTCCGATTCCTCACTGCCGATTCCCGGCGAAAAACTTACTGCTCGCCGTAGCCGAAGGCCTTCAGCGCGGCCTCGTCATCGGACCAGCCTTCGCGCACCCGTACCCAGGTTTCCAGGAACACCTTGGCACCGAACAGGCGCTCCATCTGCAGGCGTGCCTTGGCACCGATGTCCTTCAGACGAATGCCGCCCTTGCCGATGACGATGGCCTTCTGGCCCTCGCGCTCGACCCAGATCACCGCGCCGATGCGCAGCAACGCGCCGTCTTCGGCGAAGCGTTCGATTTCCACGGTGGTGGCATACGGCAGCTCTTCGCCCAGCTGGCGCATCAGCTGCTCGCGGACCAGCTCACCGGCCAGGAACCGTTGGCTGCGGTCGGTGATTTCGTCCTCGCCGAACATCGGCGGGGCTTCCGGCACCAGCCGGATCAGGTCACGCACCAGCGCGTCCAGCCCGTTGCGCTTCAAGGCCGAGATCGGGTGCACCGCGGCGAACTCGCGGCCGACGGTGATCTCCTGCAGGAAGGGCAGCAGCGCGCCCTTTTCCTTCAGGCGGTCGACCTTGTTGACCACCAGCACCACCGGGATGCCGGCATCCCGCAATACGTTGAACGCGAGGGTGTCTTCCTCGTCCCAGCGACCGGCTTCGATCACCAGCAGGCCAGCATCCACGCCTTCCAGCGAGGCGCGGGCGGCACGGTTCATCACGCGGTTCATCGCGCGCTTCTGCTGCCGGTGCAGGCCGGGCGTGTCGACCAGCACCAGTTGGCCTTCCGGGTAGGTAGCGATGCCCAGCAGGCGGTGACGGGTGGTCTGCGGCCGATTGGAGACGATGCTGACCTTGGCGCCCACCAGGGCGTTGGTCAGGGTCGACTTGCCGACATTGGGGCGGCCGATGACCGCGACGCTGCCACAGCGATGTGAGGAGGTGTCGTTCACTTGGAATCCAGTTGCTCTATTGCGGCAGCTGCCGCCTGTTGTTCGGCCAGCCGTCGCGACGTGCCTTCGCCTTCGCTCGTTACGGCAGGGTCAGCCACGCAACAGCGCACATGGAAGTGCTTGGCGTGGTCGTCGCCGGTCTCCGATACCAGCTCGTATACCGGCAGGGGTTTCTGCCGGGCCTGCAACCATTCCTGCAGGCGGGTCTTGGGGTCTTTCTCGGGCTTGCCCACCGGCACCGCCGACAGCGAGGCCTCGAACCAGGGCAGCACCCGTGCACGGCAGGCTTCGAAACCTGCGTCCAGGTAGATGGCGGCAACCACCGCCTCGACGGTGTCGGCCAGGATCGAGTCGCGCCGATGCCCGCCGGACTTCATTTCACCCGGCCCCAAGGTCAGGCGTTCGCCCAACTGCAGGCTACGGGCGATCACTGCCAGCGCGCCCTCGCAGACCAGCGACGCACGGGCGCGGGTAAGTGCGCCCTCGTCGGCCTTGGGCCAGCGTGTGAAAAGCGCTTCGGCGATCAGCATGTTGACGATGCTGTCGCCGAGGAACTCCAGGCGCTCGTTGTGCGGAACGCCGGCACTGCGGTGGGTCAAGGCCTGCTTCAGCAGCCCCTGATCCTTGAACGGGTGACCGATGAGGTCACCCCGATGAAACGTCTTAGTTACCACTGCCTGATGTCAGATCCTGGGAATTTGAGAAATTGCCGACGATGTCCAGGTTGCCGATCAGCTTGCGCCGGACTTCGTAGTTCACGTTCATCCGCCAACCCGCATCGATGCGCTCGAACTTGACGTTGTCACGCTTGACGCTTTCGGAGTAGTTCATGTCCAGACGCTTGAACAGGGACTCGGTCGCGCGCGCCGGATCCACGTCGCCGGTCGACTCCGCCGCCAGCGACTTCATCGCCGACTTCACTGCATAGAACTCCTGGTACATCGGGAACAGCTTCATGCCGATGTAAAGCGCGAAACCCACCACTGCCAGTACCATCAGGAACGAGGTCAGCGTCATGCCACTTTGCTTGTACTTCATTGCGATCTCCCCAGATACGCGGTGTGTTATTGGATGCCCGACCCGATACGGGACGGTTCAAAGCTTGCCTTGCAGAACCAACCCGAACAGTTCAGCCAGATCATGAACGCCTTGCCCCGCAGATTCTCTTCCGGCAGGAAGTGGGTCTGGGTCCAGAAGCGGCTGTCCTCGCTGTTGTCGCGGTTGTCGCCCATCACGAAATACTGCCCCTGCGGCACCTCCCAGTCGCCCTGCCCGGCCGGATTGGCCGCGCCCAGCACTTCCAGCACCGTATGGGTACGCCCCGGCAGCATTTCCGTCAACAGGGTCGCGCCGGTCATGCCGTTGCCCACGTACTCGCCGTTGACCTTGTACTCCAGCGGCTGGCCGTTGATCGACAAGGTATCGCCATGGAAACCGATGCGGTCACCCGGCAAGCCCACCACGCGCTTGATCCAGTTCTGGTCCGGCGCATGCGGCGGCTTGAACACCACCACGTCGCCGCGCTTGGGCTCAGCCACCGGGATGATCTTGGTGTTGGTGATGGGCAGGCGGAAGCCGTAGGAGAACTTGTTGACCAGGATGAAATCACCGATCAGCAGGTTGGGCATCATCGAGCTGGAGGGGATCTTGTACGGCTCGGCTACGAAGCTGCGCAGGATCAGCACCACCGCCAGCACCGGAAAGAACGCGCGCGAGTAGTCCACCACCGCCGGCTCTTCGCTGTCCAGCAGGCTGGCCTTCTCGGCACGGCGCTTGCGCAGGTACAACTTGTCCAGCAGCAGCACCAGGCCCGAGCCCAGGGTCAGCACGACCAGGATGATTTCAAACCATTTCATTCATGTTCCTTCGGAATGGGAATGGGGAATGGGGAGCAGGCAATCGTGCAGTCCAAAGCGGGTCCGCTCTGCCATTACGATTGCCCATTCCCTACTCTCGATTCACTGTTACTTGTCCATCTGCAGCACAGCAAGGAAGGCTTCCTGTGGAATCTCCACGCGGCCCACCTG
>NZ_DLJW01000132.1:0-20828 GCF_002477705.1 Stenotrophomonas sp. UBA7606
AAAGCACCCCTCCCAACCCTCCCCTTGCCTACGGCAAAGGGAGGGCTCAAGCGCGCAGCCATCGCTGTAGTGCCGAGCCATGCTCGGCAAGGGCTCTACCCGCAACACCAACAGCAAAGCACCCCTCCCAACCCTCCCCTTGCCTGCGGCAAAGGGAGGGCTAAAGCGCACAGCCACCGCTGTAGTGCCGAGCCATGCTCGGCAGACGCTCTACCCGCAACACCAGCAGCAAAGCCCCCCTCCCAACCCTCCCCTTGCCTGCGGCAAAGGGAGGGCTAAAGCGCACAGCCACCGCTGTAGTGCCGAGCCATGCTCGGCAGGGTCCTCCACCAACACCCCTAAATCCGCCCACAAAAAAACGGCGGCACCAAAGTGCCGCCGCTTTCCAAACCCAAACCCATCGCAATTACAGGATGTAACGACTCAGATCCGGATCCTGCACCAACTGACCCAGGTGCTTGTCCACATACGCCGCGTCAATGGCGATGCTGTCACCATCACGGTCCGGCGCCTCGTAGCTCAAGGTATCCAGCAAACGCTCCAGCACCGTGTGCAGACGTCGCGCACCAATGTTTTCCTGGCGCTCGTTGACCTGGAACGCAATCTCCGCCAGACGATCCACCGCCTCGGTGGTGAACTCGATCTTGACACCCTCAGTGGCCAGCAAAGCCTCGTACTGCTTGGTCAACGCCGCCTTCGGCTCGGTCAGGATGCGCACGAAATCCTGCTTGCTCAGTGCCCCCAGTTCCACACGGATCGGGAAACGACCCTGCAGCTCCGGAATCAGATCACTGGGCTTGGCCAGATGGAAGGCACCCGATGCAATGAACAGGATATGGTCAGTCTTAACCGTGCCGTACTTGGTCGACACATTGGAACCTTCCACCAGCGGCAGCAGATCGCGCTGCACGCCTTCGCGCGACACATCGCCGCCGGACGAACCGGCGTCACTGCGCTTGGCCACCTTGTCGATCTCGTCAATGAAGACGATACCGTGCTGCTCGCAGGCTTCGATCGCGGCGGTGCGTACATCGTCCTCGTTGACCAGCTTGCCGGCCTCTTCCTCGATCAACAGCGGGCGCGCTGCCTTGATACTCAACGTACGCTTGTTGGACTTGGCACTACCCAGGTTGGCGAACATCGACTTCAGCTGCTGGCCCATCTCCTCCATGCCCGGCGGGGTCATGATGTCCATGCTGACGTTGGCAGCCACTTCCAGCTCGATCTCGCGCTCGTCCAGCTCGCCGGCACGCAGCATGCGGCGGAACTTGATGCGGGTTTCGTTGTCGGCTGCCGAGGGTTCATTGCGCGCGGCTTCGGCATCAAAGCCGATGCCAACACTACGACGCGGCAGCAAGGCATCGAGGATGCGATCTTCAGCCTTTTCCTCGGCACGGGTGCGCACACGCACCTTGGCCTGCTCGCGGTACAGCTTCACCGCGGTGTCGGCCAGGTCACGGATGATCTGCTCAACGTCCTTGCCTACGTAGCCCACCTCGGTAAAACGCGTGGCTTCAACCTTGACGAAGGGTGCATTGGCCAGCGTGGCCAGGCGACGGGCGATTTCGGTCTTGCCGACGCCGGTGGGGCCGATCATCAGGATGTTCTTCGGCATCACCTCGTTGCGCAGTTCGGTCGGCAGCTGCATGCGGCGCCAGCGGTTGCGCAACGCGATGGCGACCGCACGCTTGGCGTCGTGCTGGCCAACGATGTGGCGGTCCAGCTCCTGCACGATCTCGCGCGGAGTCATGGTGGCGGAGGAAACTTCGATCTTGTGGTTCATGGGGTGCTCGCAGTTGATGGCCGAAGAGCTCAGAGCTCTTCCACCACTACGTTGGTGTTGGTGTAGATGCAGATGCCGCCGGCGATATTGATCGCCTCGGTGGCCACGCCACGGGCATCCAGCTCGGTGTGCTTGAGCAGCGCACGGGCAGCGCTGAGCGCATAGGAGCCGCCGGAGCCAATGGCGATAATGCCGTCTTCCGGCTCGATCACGTCACCGGTGCCGCTGATGATCAGCGAGGTTTCCTTGTCGGCCACGGCCAGCAGTGCTTCGAGCTTGCCGTAGCGGCGATCGGTGCGCCAATCCTTGGCCAGCTCCACTGCCGCGCGGGTCAGCTGACCATGCTTTTCAAGCTTGGCTTCGAACAGCTCGAACAGGGTGAACGCATCGGCGGCTGCACCCGCAAAACCCGCCAGCACCTGGCCATCACGGCCCAGGCGGCGCACCTTGCGCGCATTGCCCTTCATCACCGTATGCCCCAGGGTGACCTGACCATCGCCAGCAATCGCCACGTGTTCGCCGCGACGCACGCAGCAGATGGTGGTGGCATGAAAAACATTCGGGTTCTGACTGGGGTCCATACGGCCTCCGGAATACTGTTCACCGGTAATGGGGCCGGTCAGCGCCGCGATCAAGGCTCCCCCCTCCCCGGCCAGCGACAGCCACCGTTCAGAAAAACCGCGGTGGTGCGCAGCCATGCCCGGTAGCGGCTCCCGATGCACCCAAGCTCACAGGAACGGAACAAACCACGAAACCAGCACGACACCGGATGGCAGGCTCAACCAGATTCCGGCCAAGCAGGCTTCGCTGGTTCACCATGCTTCTACAATTTCTGCAGCGCCGCCCTTCCTGGCCGCCCCGGCTCCGGCTCGATTCCCCAAGCCACATACCAATCCTCCCCTTGGTACTCCACGGGGTGCTGGGTGCGCCCCGAGCCATTGCCGCAGGCCAGCGCATCGGTTGCGCAGTATCTGTCACACCCCCAGCAGATCCGCTCGGGGTGTTTCGGATTCAAAGGGAAAGGCTTTGCCATCGCACCAACCTCCACGTCATGGCTGCCACCATGCGCCACGGAGACAAGGCCCACCTTGATGCAGATCAAGCAAACCCCGCGTGGCGCGCTGCGCGCAACTGCGCGACCACCGGCCGCCTTCATCCTGTCGGCACACAGCTGACCCGACCTGCCCGCTGCTGCGCGGCCAGCAGCCTCGGCCGGTAATGACCCGCGCCCGAATACGTAACATCATTTGTTACATGAAAAAGGACAGTCGACTCTCCGCGGTTCTCCACGCCCTGCTGCACATGGCCGAGCGCAACGAACCAATGACCTCCGACGAGCTTGCGCTATGCCTGGGCACCAACCCCGTCGTCGTCCGGCGAACAATGGGGCTGCTCCGCGAGGCAGGGCTTGTTGCTTCCGCGCGGGGACACTCAGGCGGTTGGCATATCAAAGCCGACCTCGCCAAGGTCAGCCTGCTGCAACTGCATGAGGCGCTGGGCGAGCCGGCCCTGTTCGCCATGGGCAACCGGCACGAAGACCCCGCCTGCCTGGTCGAGCAGGCCGTCAACGCCGCCCTGGATGACACGTTCCAGCAAGCCGAAGCCCTGCTCCTTGCGCGCTTTGCCTCGGTATCGCTGGGAGACCTGGCAGCGGACTTCGCACGCCGGCACAAGGCACACATACAGAAGGCGACCTCATGAAAACCTACGATGTCATAGTGATCGGTGGCAGCTATGCAGGCATGGCTGCCGCGCTGCAGCTTGTGCGCGCGCGACGCAGCGTGCTGATCATCGATGCAGGCAAGCGGCGTAACAGGGCCGCCTCTCATTCGCATGGATTCCTGACCCAGGACGGGACTGATCCAGCGGTCATCGCCAGCACAGCGCGAGCGCAACTACAGGCGTACCCCACGTTGTCATGGGTGGATGACCTTGTGGTGGAAGCATCGGGATCCCGTGATGCTTTCATCGTCCGGTGCGCGGCAGGCGAAACCCATGCTGCCCGCCGGTTGCTTCTGGCGATAGGCGTTTCTGACACCTTACCGGCTGTGTCCGGCTTGGCTGAGCGATGGGGAACCAGCGTCTTTCATTGCCCCTACTGCCATGGCTACGAGCTGCAGCAAGGGCGTATCGGCGTGATCGCCGCCGGACCCATGTCCATCCACCAGGCGCAGCTGCTGCCGGAATGGGGATCGGTGACCTTCCTCACCAATGGAGTGGTGGCACTGGACGAAGCCTTGCTGCAGGACCTGACGGCGCGCGGCGTAACCGTAGAGGACACCCGCATCGACAGGATTGAAGCGGATGCGGACGTGTCGCTGGCCGATGGTAGGCGCCTGAGTTTTGCGGGTCTGTTCACCGCTCCAACGAACGCGCCCTCCACCTCCATCGCGAAAGACCTGGGCTGCGCACTGACCGAGACCCTGATGGGAACGCAGATCCAGACCAGCGAAACCAAGGAATCCAGCATCTCCGGCGTTTTCGCCTGCGGCGATGCTGCACGCGTCCCACACTCGGTCTCTCTCGCCGTCGCCGACGGCGCCTGGGCTGGCGCGCAGATCCACCGTTCGCTTGTGTGGCCGGAAAGCTAATTCTTTCGTGGTCGATTTCGACTAGAAGCCGTCATTCAAAGCAGACTATCAGGCCCACCCACGAGATGGCTTTCCTCTGCAGGTAGGCACCACGCGACTAGTCCCACCAAAGGAAGATCGCCCCTTCCTGTTTGACCGCCACCTGAAGTGACTCAATGTCACCGACCCCTTGGTCTACGATATCTGGGCAGAATTCGTAAAGCTCTTGGGAGAATTCTGGAAGGTCCGCTGGAATGGACTTAAGCTTGAGTTGAACGGTGTCAGTCTCAGCTTGCCAGATATCAATCCCGAATTGAGCGTCCCACCCTCTCAGCTCCTCAATGATCTGATCGGTGGTCTTGTCATAGTTGACAGCATTCGTAGCCGCCAAGCGCACGATGTCAAACTGGTTTTGACCCGGCGCCAGGACAAGTTCAGCGCCGTTGATCCTGGGGTCATCGAGGTTATTGGTTGTTCCAATAAAAGCGACGTAGCCAGAGGGCACTTGTCTCCGGATAGATTTAAGGAGCTTCTCCGCACTCTCGACAGGCACAATTACGGAATAACCACCACTCCGCTTTTCCCGGCCAAAGTCATTTGTCCAATAGTCACGGACGTTTGACTTCGAAACAGTGGCCAGCAGCTCTTGCGGCGATCCCGGAGTCGGCGTTGTCGTACCGACGCACGAGTTCGACCCGAATGCTGCAAGAAGCAGTACAAGCACCCTTCCAATGGCCGAGTATTTTTTCATGCTGTGTCCAACACCTGAATTATGCAAACCGGGGACCGGGTTCGGTTTGAATGAGTTGCTAGACCTTAACGCCGCAAGCGATAGTCGCTATGGCTGCGATCGCAACCGCAACCTGCGCAAGAACCAAAAAGCTTTGGATTTGAGCGATGCCGGCGCTCATGCGGCCGGAGGCGGCTTTACGATCCACTTGGCTGGATAGTACGTGCCACGCTCCATTTCACGAAACAAGACTTGGAAATCGAGGTTTATGTCGTGATCCGCGAGATCACGGCCAATCTTGTCAGCTTTTTCCGCAGCAGCAGAACTTGCACCAACGATAGCCCCAAGCCAACGTTGTAGCACGCCCAGTACGACTGCCGTGAGCAGCAGAAGCAGACCTGACCGAACCGACCCAAGCGACACAAACTGCTGTACCGAAGCAAGGTTGGCGAGCACCAAGGAATACGTGGCACCAACGCCAACAAGCAGCCATGTGCCAAACGAGCCCATTTGCTGACTTACGTGTGTCGCAACAAGCGACAGGAGCCTTCCAGCCGTAACGCGCTCGTGAATCTCCGAAAACCCATCGGCCACGGAAGCTTCTCCTTAAGGTCAAGATACCTGATGGACGAACCCATGAGTCCGCCAATATGGCTCATCCGCAAAGCCTCTTACGGAAGTTCCCTTGGTACATCTCGATCTTAGGGCGGCTGTTTCCGCCTAACAAGCCGACGTACAACCGCACCCGGCGATAGGCTCAACCACGCCAACGCCCACTTCGGGTCGCAAGACACCACCCAAACAACCAGACTCAACTCTTACGCTTGGCCCTGGGATGCGCAGCATCATAAACCTTGGCCAGATGCTGGAAATCCAGATGCGTATAGATCTGCGTGGTCGCGATATCCGCATGCCCCAGCAGTTCCTGCACGCCACGCAGGTCGCCTGAGGATTCCAGGATATGGCTGGCGAAACTGTGCCGCAGCATATGCGGGTGCACGTTCTTGAACAGCCCCTGCCGTTGCGCCAGTTGTTTGATGCGGATCTGCACGGCGCGTTGGCTGATGGGGCCGCCGCTGCGCCCCGGGAATACCGGCTTCTCGCCCGTGCCGCCGCTTTCCTTGCGCCACTCCTGCAATGCGTTCATTGCATGCGAGCCGACCGGCACGGTGCGTTCGCGGTTGCCTTTACCGTGTACCAGCACGATGCCGCTGGCGGTATCGAGGTCGCGCCAGCGCATGGCGCACAGTTCGCTCAGACGCAGGCCCGAGGAATAAAACAGTTCCAGCAGCGCGCGGTCGCGCAGGCCCAGTGGTGCGTCGGTGGGCAGTTCGACCAGTTGCACGGCTTCGTCAGCGTCCAGCACCTGCGGCAGCTTGCGCGGTGCCTTGGGTGCGCGCAGGCCGGCGGCGGGGCTGTTGTCGATGACGTTGTTCTTCAGCAGCCAGGCGTAGAAACTGCGGCAGGCCGACAGGCGCCGCTGCAGGCTTTTGGCCGATAGGCCACGGCGGTGCTCGCTGGCGATGAACTCGCGTAACTGATCGCCATGCAGCGCCTGCGGTTCGTTGATGCCCTGGGCGTCACACCATTGGGTGAGCGCAGCCAGATCGCGCTGGTAAGCGTCCAGCGTATGCGCCGACATGCGGCGCTCCACCTGCAGGTAGGACAGAAAAGCCTGGACGGCGTTCATCGCCGCACTACTCCACTCAGGCGCTGCGGAAGCGCTGCAGGCCCGCCACCAGCGATTCGCCCATCATGCGCAGGAACAGCGTGCCCATGCCGGGGTAGAAGCGGTTGGGGTCGTAGCTGCCCACGGCGATCAGGCCAACGCCCGGCAGCGGCAGCAAGGCGGTGGAAGACACCTCGTTGACGCGCTCGCCGTACAGCACCACGTTCTTTTCCTGCTGCAGGCGGCCGCAGATCGGCTCGCCGTCCTGCAGGCAATCGTGGAATGCAGCCAGTTGCTGGTCGTCCTTGGCGATGACCTGCAGCCACGGGGCTTCGGCCAACTCCGGCACCTCGTCGAAGGAGACGATGCGCACCAGGTCGCCGGCAAAATCCTCTTCCAGCGAGGCGGCCATCGCGCGCAGGGTGTCGGCGGCGCTGGTCTGGCGCATCAGCGCCAGGGTCAGCTGGTGGGTACGCACGGCCAGGCGTTCGTTGATCTGCGCGTTGGCGCCGAGGTCAGCCAAGCGCCGCGACAGCTCGCGGTTCTTGTCGCGCAGCACTTCCAGCTGGTAGCTGGCGAGCGAGGCGGTGGGGCCGTCGTCGCGCGGCACCACCAGGGTCAATGCCAGGTCGGGGAATTGCTTGAGGAAACCCGGGTGACGCCGCAGCCAGGCCGCAACCTCGTGTGCACCGATCTTCTCGACTGTGTCGTTCATCCCATCCACTCTCCGTCGAATACGAATGCTGCCGGGCCGGACATCACGATCTGCGCGTCGTCGGCCGGCCATTGGATGCGCAGATCGCCACCGGGCAGCGAGATGCGGGCATCACGCTGCAGGCGGCCACGCTGCATCAATACCACGGCGGCGGCACAGGCACCGCTGCCGCAGGCCAGGGTCTCGCCCACGCCGCGCTCATACACGCGCAGGCGGGCATGGCCGGCATCCAGCACCTGGGCAAAACCGACATTCACCGATTCCGGGAAGGAAGGGCTCTGCTGCAGCAGCGGACCGATGCGCTCCAGCGGGGCGGCGTCGATCAGGCCCACTTCCAGCACGGCATGCGGGTTGCCCATCGACACGGCGCCGAAGCGCACGTTCTCGCCCTGCAGCGAGGTCATGTATTCCTCGCGGGCACGCGGGTAGCCGAGCAGCGGAATCTGTTCGGGCGCGAATTCGGGATAGCCCATCGCAACGGCGTACTCGCCATTGGCCAGCCGCTGCACGGCATGGGTGCGGGTGGGGCTGTCGATGATGAAGTCATCCCCCTGTGCCGCGCCATCGCGTACCAGCCAGGCGGCCACACAGCGCGCGCCATTGCCACATTGCTGCGAGGTGGAGCCGTCAGAGTTCCAGATGCGGTAGGACGCCACCGCGCCTTCGCTGCGCGGCGGCTCGATGGTCAGTATCTGGTCACAGCCCACGCCCAGGTGGCGGTCAGCCAGCAACGCGGCCTGTGCCGCATCCGGCGGGGCGCTGCCATCACGCAGGTCCAACACCACGAAATCATTACCAGCGCCATGCATCTTGCTGAACTGCAGGCGCCCTGTTGCAGACTTACTCATTGACGCCATCACCACCGGTTGCATCGTCAATGGCTTCGTCCGCCTTCTTGTCGGCGGCCGGATCGGCGGCGGGTTGGTCTTCCGGGGTGACTTCCTGTTCTTCGATCGGCACCGGCTTCTGCGGCATCACCAGGGGGCCCTTGTTGCCGCAGGCACTAAGGCCCAGCAGCAGGAGGGCCGCCGGGATGAGAATCAGGAAACGGGACGTCTTGTTCATCCCCGGAGTATAGCCACTGGACCATGAAGTCCGAACGACGGGGTCGCTGTTCAGCGTTCGCCCGGCGGCAGCGGGCGCAACCACAGCCACAGGCAGACGCAGGACATGATGCTGATCGAGGTCCACTTGACCCAGGCCAAGGGCACGCACCACAGGGTGATCAGGGCGCAGGCCAGCATGGTCAGGCTGGCCATCCACTTGCCCTTGCGGCTCACCGCGCCGTGGGCCTGCCAGTCACGGATGGCCGGGCCGAAACGCGGGTGCTGCAGCAGCCAGCGGTGCAACCGCTCGGAGCCGCGCGAGGCCGCCCATGCCGAAATCAGCACGAACACGGTGGTGGGCAGCCCCGGCACGAAGATGCCGATGATGCCCACACCCAGGCTCACATAGGCCAACAACCACCACGCCCAGCGCAGGCGCGGTGGGCGTGGATCGGGTGGCGGCGGTGGATCGGACATCACGGCAACCCGGGTTTCAGTCGGCGACGCCCAGCTGCGACAGCACGAAGGCGAAGGACTCGGCCTGTTCCTTGTAACGCTGGAAGCGGCCGGACTTGCCGCCGTGGCCGGCTTCCATGTTGGTGCGGAACACGATCGGCGCGGTACCGGTGTTGACGTCACGCAGCTTGGCCACCCACTTGGCCGGCTCCCAGTACTGCACCTGCGAATCCCACAGGCCCGTGCCCACGAACAGTGACGGGTAGGCCTGGGCGGTGACGTTGTCATACGGCGAGTACTTGAGCATGTAGTCGTAATACGGCTTCTGCTCCGGGTTGCCCCACTCGTCGTATTCGTTGGTGGTCAGCGGAATGCTGGCATCTAGCATGGTGGTGACCACGTCGACGAATGGCACCTGCGCCACCATCACCCGGTAGTCGCCCGGTGCCTGGTTGGCCACCGCGCCCATCAGCAGGCCGCCGGCACTGCCACCGGACGCGGCCACGCGGTCCTTGGCGGCGTAACCCTGTGCGACCAGCGCGCGGGTCACGTCGACAAAGTCATTGAAGGTGTTCTGCTTGTGCAGCAGCTTGCCGTTGTCATACCAACTGCGGCCCATTTCCTGGCCGCCGCGGATATGCGCGATGGCATAGACCACGCCACGGTCCAGCAGGCTGACCACGCTCTGGTTGAAACCGGGGTCCATCGACATGCCGTAGCTGCCGTAGGCGTACTGGTAGAGGGCGGCCGTGCCGTCTTTCTTGAAACCCTTCTTGTAGACCAGCGACACCGGGATGCGCGCGCCATCACGGGCGGTTACCCACACGCGCTCGGTTTCATACTTGCTCGGGTCATAGCCGATCACCGGCTGCTGCTTGAGCTGGCGGCGCTCGCCGGTCTTGACGTTGAGTTCGTAGGTGGTGGCCGGGGTGGTCAGCGAGGTGTAGGTGTAGCGCAGCCACTCGGTTTCCGGTTCGGCATTGACCGAAAGGCCCATCGAGTAGGCGGGCTCGTCGGCCTTGACGAACTCGCTGCGGCCATCGGCAAACAGCAGGCGCACGCGTTCCAGCGCTTCGGCGCGCTCTGCGATGGCGGTGTAGCCGTCGAACAGTTCAAAGCCTTCGATCAGCACCTGCGGATCGTGTTTCACCCAATCCGTCCACTGCTTGCGGCTGGTGGCGCCTTCCGGCGCGGTGACCAGCTTGAAGTTGGTGGCGCCGTCGGCATTGGTGCGGATCACCCATTGACCGTTGTAGTGGTCGGCATCGTATTCCACATCGCGCTCGCGCTTGGCCAGCACGGTGAACTCGCCCGGATTGGCCGCAGAGGTGTAACGCAGCTCGGAGGACACGGTGCTGTCCACGCCGATGGTGATGTAGCGGTCGTCACGGGTACGGCCGATGCCCATGTAGAAGCTGTCGTCCTTCTCCTCGTAGACCAGCACGTCGGTGCTGGTGGGCGTGCCGAGCACGTGTTTCTTGACGCGTACGGTCAGCAGGGTTTCCGGGTCGTTCTCGACATAGAACAGGGTACGGTTGTCGTCAGCCCACACCACGTTGGCCGATACGCCTTCAATCACATCGTCCAGCAGCTTGCCGGACTCCAGGTCCTTGAAGCGAATGGTGTACTGGCGGCGGCCCACGCCGTCTTCGGCGTAGGCCAGCAGGCGGTTGTCGCGGCTCACGTCCATGTCGCTGACGGCGTAGTAGCCCTTGCCTTCGGCCAGCGTATTGAGATCCAGCAATACCTCTTCCGGGGCCTGCATGTCGCCCTTGCGGCGGGCGTGGATGGGGTAGTCCTTGCCGGTCTCGTAACGGGTGTAATACCAGTAGCCGCGCTCGCGGTAGGGCACGCTGGCATCGTCCTGCTTGATGCGGCCGACGATCTCGGCGTACAGCTTGTCCTGCAACGGCTTGAGCGGCGCCATCAGGGCGTCGGTATAGGCGTTCTCGGCATTGAGGTAGGCCAGCATCGCCGGCTCCTTGCGCTCGTCATCCCGCAGCCAGTAGTAATCGTCCTCGCGCTGCGCACCAAACGGCGCGCTCACCGTATGCGGGCGTTTTTCGACGTCCGGTGGGGTGGGCAGGGGGGCAGCGGCGGCGGTAGTGATCATCAGGCTTGCAACCAACAGGCAAAGGGGGGCTTTCATCAGTGTGCGCTCCGGCAGAAGGACGGTGCATCCAGTGCAACAGCCCACAGTGTGCCATGCCCGGCGCTTGCCCCGCTGCCATACACGCCGCCTATCATGCAGGCATGAACACGCCCCACACCCCCTACAGCCGTCGCAGCCAGGAAATCGCGCCCTTCCACGTCATGTCGCTGCTGGCCCGCGCCAATGCGCTGGAACAGCAAGGCCACGATGTGATCCATCTGGAGATCGGCGAGCCGGATTTCACCACCGCCGAGCCCATCATCCGCGCCGGTCAGGCGGCCCTGGCCGCCGGCCACACCCGTTACACCGCCGCCCGTGGCCTGCCCGCCTTGCGCCAGGCGATCTCGGGCTTCTACGGCCAGCGTTACGGCGTGGATATCGACCCGGAGCGGATTCTGGTCACCCCGGGCGGCTCGGGCGCGTTGCTGCTGGCCTCCAGCCTGCTGGTGGACCCGGACAAGCACTGGCTGCTGGCCGACCCGGGCTATCCCTGCAACCGGCATTTCCTGCGGCTGGTAGAGGGTGCAGCGCAGCTGGTGCCGGTGGGGCCGGATAGCGGCTACCAGCTGACCCCTGAATCGATTGCGGCCCATTGGAATGCGGGTAGTGTCGGGGCCCTGGTGGCCTCGCCTGCCAATCCCACCGGCACCACGCTCGATGCCGGGCAGTTGGCTGGATTGTCTACCGCCTTGAAGCAGCGTGGCGGGCATCTGGTGGTGGATGAGATCTACCACGGCCTGACCTACGGTTTTGACGCCCCCAGCGTGCTGGAAGTGGATGACGACGCCTTTGTGCTGAACAGTTTCTCCAAGTATTTCGGCATGACCGGCTGGCGGTTGGGCTGGCTGGTCGCCCCGCAGCGCGCGGTGCCGGAGCTGGAGAAGCTTGCGCAGAACCTGTACATCAGCGCGCCGTCGATGGCCCAGCATGCGGCGCTGGCGTGTTTCGAGCCGGAGACGATCGCCATCTTCGAGCAGCGCCGCGAGCAGTTCCGGCAGCGGCGGGATTATCTGTTGCCAGCGCTGCGCGAACTGGGCTTCCGCATTGACGTGGAACCGCAGGGTGCGTTTTATCTGTACTGCGATGTGAGTGCGTTTACCGAGGATGCGCAGGCGTTTTGTGCGCATTTCCTGGAGACCGAGCATGTGGCATTTACGCCCGGCCTGGATTTTGGCAACTATCGGGCCAACCAGCATGTGCGGATTGCCTATACGCAGGACGTCGGGCGTTTGCAGGAGGCGGTGACGCGGATTGGGCGTGGCCTGGAGAGCTGGAAGCTGATGACTGCCGGGTGATTGGGTGGTTTGAGAATCCAGAGCCAGAGGCGCGAAGCCAAGCATCAGAAACTGAAAGCCCCCCTCCCCAACCCTCCCCTTCGCCAATGGCGAAAGGGAGGGGGTAGAAGCGACAGCAGAAGCTGGGAACTCCAGCCTGAAGCGCAAGCGCAAGCGGCAGGCGCAACCCAGAACGCATGCTTTGCTTGCACGCCCTCCCTTTCGCCGCAGGCGAAGGGGAGGGTTGGGGAGGGGTGCTTTGGCTTTGGCTTTGGCTTTGGCATCTGCTTGGCTTTAGCTCGGCTTTTGTTACTCCCTTCTCCCGCTTGCGGGGGAAGGTGGCCGGAGGCGGATGGGGGGCGCTTTTGCGCTTTTGCGCTTTTGCGCTTTGGAAGCAGCCACCTCAATTCACCATCAGGACTCCGTCCTGCCCTCCCCCCCAACCCCCGCTCCGCGCCCCGGCCCTTGCGCTGGCGCAAGTGCGTTCAACAGGGGCACAAACCGATGGTTTGTAAACGCCCCTCTTTCACCCCGCAGGGGAGAGGGGCTTAGACAAAAGCAAAAACAAACGCCACCTCTCGGTGGCGTTTGCTTTGCATCATTTCAAACCAGGCATCACTTCTTGCTCAGCTGCTCCCACAGGAAGCTGTACGCCAGTGCCGACATATGCGCGGCCTGCGCATTGTTCGCCGCACCACCGTGGCCACCTTCGATGTTTTCGTAGTAGGTCACATCCTTGCCTGCATCGATCATCTTGGCCGCCATCTTGCGGGCGTGGCCCGGGTGGACGCGGTCATCGCGGGTAGAGGTGGTGAACAGCACCGGCGGGTAGCTCTTGGCCGGATCAAACAGGTGGTACGGCGAGAAGGTCTTGATGAAGTCCCAATCGGCCGTGTCCGGGTTGCCGTACTCGGCCATCCACGAGGCGCCGGCCAACAGGTGGCTGTAACGCTTCATGTCCAGCAACGGAACCTGCACCACCACCGCACCGAACAGCTCCGGGTACTGGGTCAGCATATTGCCGGTCAGCAGGCCGCCGTTGCTGCCGCCCTGCACGCCCAGGTGCTTGGCCGAGGTGATCTTGCGGGTGACCAGATCCTGCGCCACCGCCGCCATGTCCTCATACGCCTTGTGACGGTTCTGCTTCAGCGCCGCCTGGTGCCAGCGCGGGCCGTACTCGCCACCACCACGGATGTTGGCCACAACGTACACGCCACCCTTGTCCAGCCAGGCGCGGCCCATGCCGCCGGAATAGCCCGGGGTCAGCGAGATTTCAAAGCCGCCGTAGCCGTACAGCAGGGTCGGGTTGGAGCCGTCCAGCTTCATCGCCTTGTCGTGCACCACGAAGTACGGCACGCGAGTGCCGTCCTTGCTGGTGGCGAAGTGCTGCTCGATCACCTTGTCGCTGGCATCGAAGAACGCCGGCATGGTCTTGAGCACTTCCGGCTGCTTGCCGATTTCGGCCAGCGACAGCGTGGTCGGGGTCAGGTAGTCGGTGACGGTCATCCACACCGCGTCACTTTCGTCCGCATCCACCGCGCCGACACCAATGGTGCCGAATGCCGGGGCGCCGGTGAAATCACTGCTCACCCAGCCGTCCTTGCCATGGGTCAGCACTTTCAGGCGGTTCTTGACGTCGTCCAGTACGTTCAACACCACGTGCGACTTGGTCCAGGTGGCGCCGGCCAGCGAGGTGGTATCGGTGGGCGCGAACAGCACGTCGAACTCGCGCTTGCCGGCCATGAAATCATCAAACTTCGTCGCCAGCAGCGAGCCGGCGGTGTAGGTCTTGCCAGCCACGGTCCACGGCTCGCGCAGCTCCAGGGTCAGCCACTCGCGGCGGATGCCCTTCTCCGCCGAATTCGGCGCGTCCACCTTGGTCAGCTTGCCGTCGGCGCCGATCAGGAACAGTTCGTTGTTGTAGAAGGCAATCGTGCGGCTGACGAAGTTGCGCTCGAAGCCCGGCGTGTCATCGTGCATCGCCGAGATGTACATGTCCTCCGGCGTGCCCTCGTACACGGTGGTGGCGGCACTGATGGGGGTTCCGCGCTGCCAGCGCTTGACCACGCGCGGGTAGCCGGAGGTGGTCATCGAGCCATCACCGAAATCGGTATAGACGAAGACGTTGTCCTGGTCGATCCAGCCCAGGCCGCCCTTGGCCTCGGGACGGAAGAAGCCATCCTTGATCCAGTCCTTCTTGGAAATGTCGAACTCGCGGGTGACATCGGCATCGGCACCGCCGCGCGACAGCGCGATCAGGCAGCGGTTGTATTCCGGGCGCAGGCAGTTGGCGCCGTGCCACACCCAGTTCTCACCCTCGGCCTTGTTCAGCGCGTCCAGGTCCAGCACGGTTTCCCACAGCGGCTCGGCCTTGCGGTACTCCACCAGCGTGGTGCGGCGCCACACGCCGCGCTCGTGCTGCTGGTCCTTCCAGAAGTTGTAGTAGTAGTCGCCGATCTTCTCTACGCCCGGGATCTTGGCGTCCGAATCCAGCACCTCGCGGATGCCGGCCTCCATCGCCTTGAACTGCGGGGTCACGGCCAGGCGGCCTTCGGACTTGGCGTTCTGCTCCTTCACCCAGCCCAGCTGTTTGTCGCCGGTGACGTCTTCCAGCCAGGCGTACTTGTCCTGGGTATCTTCAGCGGCCACGGCGGCACCGGCCAGGCTGGTGGAAAGCAGGCCTGCCACGAGGCAGGCAGAGGTGAGTCGGGACATGTTGGCTCCATGCGGTCATAGGCCGCGAACGCTAGCACAGGCCCCGCCCCTGCCCCACGTGTCGAAGGTCAGGCCGCCTGCGACCAGCGCGCCCGGGCCGGACGCCGGAGGCGCTTGGCCTGCGGCCCGCGACGCCGAGGTGAGGTCTTGCGCTGGCGCCAGACCGCCGGCAAGCGGAAGCGGTACAACGCCCACCATGCGCTAAGCGGCATACCCACCAACCACATCGGCATCCAACCAATCCACTGGCTGTGACCCCGCGCCGCCGGCCACACCAGCACCAACGCCAGGCCTGCCAGCGCCACCTGCCTGACGCAACGCAGCACACGGGGATCAGGGGCTTCATGTTCGTTACGGCGGGATGACGATGCGAGCGGCTTGACCATGACGTTCTCCGGCAACATTGCTGTGGTGGACTGCATGCTCGGCGGCGGCCATCTCACGGACTGCGATCTGCCATTGACGCGCCCATCGCTGGCCGTCGAACATGCTGTCATCACCTACCAAGGCGACCCACCCCGTAATGCGACTGATTCCTGTCTTCCTGTCCGCCCTGCTGCTGGGCCTTACCCTGCCGGCGGCCAATGCCCTCGCCCAGGACAACGCACCGGCAGCAACGCCCACGCAGGGAATCGCCGAGGGCCCGATCGACCTGCAGCGTTTCATGGGCCGCTGGTATGTGATTGGCCGCGTGCCCAACTTCATCGAGCGCGGGCATGTTGCCAGCATCAACACCTATACCCTGCAGGACGACAACAAGGTCGCCATCCGCTACCAGTACCGCGAAGGCTTCAGCGAGCCGGAAGAAGAGATCGATATCCGTGCATCGGTGGACCAGGAAAGCGGCAACCGCCGTTGGCGCACCTGGTTCTACAAGATCGTGCCGACGCGCTCGCGGGTGCTGGAGGTGGCGCCGGATTATTCCTGGGCGCTGATTGGCTACCCTGGCCGTGAAATGGCCTGGATCTTCGCCCGCCAGCCGGACATGGACACCGCGCTGTACCGCGAACTGGCTACCCGCCTGCGTGACAAGTACGACGTCAACACCGACAAGCTCAAGCGCGTGCCACAGCACCCGCAGCAGGTGGACAAGCTGGGCTTTGAAGTGCCCAACAAGAAATAAGCGGTAGTGCCGAGCCATGCTCGGCAAGGGCTATTGCGGGGATGCTCCAGCCGAGCGTGGCTCGGCTCTACAGGAGCTGCGGAAGCTTACCCCTCCCCCGGCCCTCCCCTTTGCTGCGCAAAAGGGAGGGGGCCAGAGCGTAGTGCCGAGCCATGCTCGGCAGAGGCTTTACCGGGAACGCTCCAGCCGAGCATGGCTCGGCTCTACAGGAGCTGCGAAAGCTTACCCCTCCCCGGCCCTCCCCTTTGCTGCGCAAAAGGGAGGGGCAACAGCGTAGTGCCGAGCTATGCTCGGCAGAGGCTTTACCGGGATGGCTCCAGCCGAGCATGGCTCGGCTCTACAGGTGCTGCGAAAGCTTACCCCTCCCCCGGCCCTCCCTTTTCCGCGCAAAAGGGAGGGGGCCAGAGCGTAGTGCCGAGCCATGCTCGGCAGAGGCTTTACCGGGATGGCTCCAGCCGAGCATGGCTCGGCTCTACAGGTGCTGCGAAAGCTTACCCCTCCCCCGGCCCTCCCTTTGCTGCGCAAAAGGGAGGGGGCCAGAGCGTAGTGCCGAGCCATGCTCGGCAGAGGCTTTACCGGGAACGCTCCAGCCGAGCGTGGCTCGGCTCTACAGGAGCTGCGAAAACTTACCTCTCCCCCGGCCCTCCCCTTTGCTGCGCAAAAGGGAGGGGGCTTGAGCGTAGTGCCGAGCCATGCTCGGCAGAGGCTTTACCGGGAACGCTCCAGCCGAGCATGGCTCGGCTCTACAGGAGCTGCGAAAGCTTACCCCTCCCCCGGCCCTCCCCTTTGCTGCGCAAAAGGGAGGGGGCCAGAGCGTAGTGCCGAGCCATGCTCGGCAGAGGCTTTACCGGGAACGCTCCAGCCGAGCGTGGCTCGGCTCTACAGGGGTTGCGTCAGCCGCCGGGTTTGGCGGTCTCGATCACCACGCCCATCTGCTTGCCGGCATCGGCCAGCCTGACTTTCCTGCCATCACTGCGGGCGATCAGATAATCCGCCGCCACCCAGCCACTCCTGCCGTCTGCGCGCACATTGCACCACTGCAGATCGTCCAGGCAGCGTTGCACTTCCACCGTCGTGCCTACCGGCAATACCGCCAGGCGCTCGGCACGCTGATCCGGCGCGCTGCGCAGGTTCAGGCCATTGCTGACCTGGGCGGCGGGCTCGTTGATGCGCGGTTGGAACCACAGCACCGCGCCGATGATGGCCGCGCACGCTGCGATGCGGGTGATTAGCCGGGGCATGTCGTCAAACTTGGGCTTGCGTACCGCCAAGCTTGATCCTCATTGCCCCGGCTGACCAGCCCCGGCCTCGGCTCGTGTTCAGGCAGCCATGCCGTTATGCCGCAACAAGGCGTCGATCTGCGGATCGCGGCCACGGAAGGCGCGGAAGTTCTCAGCGGCACTGCGACTGCCGCCACGCGACAGCACCTCGTCGCGGAAACGCGCACCGGTTTCGGCCACCGCGTCCGGGGCCTCCTCGAAGGCGGCGTAGGCGTCGGCACTGAGTACTTCGGCCCACTTGTAGCTGTAATAGCCGGCCGCGTATCCGCCAGCGAAAATATGGCTGAACTGGTTGGCAAAGCGGTTCCAGGCCGGCGGGAAGTTCACCGCCACTTCGCCGCGCACACGTTCCAGCAACTGCAGCACGCTTTCCTGGCCCGGCTCGTACTGGCTGTGCAGCAACATGTCGAACAGACCGAACTCCAGCTGACGCACGGTGAACATGCCGCTCTGGAAGTTCCTGGCCGCCAGCATCTTGTCGAACAGCGGACGCGGCAGCGCCGCACCGGTGCTGACGTGGGCCGTCATCGCTTCCACCTGCGGCCACTCCCAGCAGAAGTTCTCCATGAACTGGCTGGGCAGCTCCACGGCATCCCATTCCACGCCGTTGATGCCGGCAACCGCCAACTCGCCGATGCGGGTCAGCAGCTGGTGCAGGCCGTGGCCCATCTCGTGGAAGATCGTGGTCACTTCGTCATGGCTGAAGGTGGCCGGCTTGCCGTCACTGCCGCGCCCGAAATTGCACACCAGGTAGACCAGCGGCGTCTGCACGCCAACAGCAGTAACGCGGCGGTTGCGGCAATCGTCCATCCACGCGCCGCCGCGCTTGCCTTCGCGCGCGTACAGGTCCATGTAGAACTGGCCAACCAGCGTGCCATCGGCATCCACCAACCGGTAGAAGCGCACATCCGGGTGCCAGACCGGCGCGCTGTCCTGCTCGACCTTGAGCCCGTACAGGCGCTCGATCACACCAAACAGGCCGGCCAGCACCTTGGGCTCGGTGAAGTACTGCTTCACCTCCTGCTCGGAATAGCTGTAGCGCGCCTGCTTGAGCTTTTCGGCCACATAGGCCAGGTCCCAGGCCTGCAGCTGGTCCATGCCCAGTTCGTCATGAGCGAAGGCTTCCAGCTCGGCACGGTCGCGCTGCGCATAGGGTTTGGCGCGGCTGGCGAGGTCACGCAGGAAACCCAGCACCTGCGGCGCATCGCTGGCCATCTTGGTGGCGATGGAATATTCGGCGTAGTTGTCGAAACCCAGCAGCGCCGCCAGCTCGTTACGCACTGCAAGGATGCGATCGATATTGCCGGTATTGTCCAAGGCCGCATCGCCGAACTCCGAGGCGCGCACGGCATGAGCGTGGTACAGCTGCTCGCGCAGGGCACGGTTGTCGGCATAGGTCTGCACCGGCAGGTAGCACGGCATCTGCAGGGTCAGCTTGTAGCCAGCGCGCTCGTCCTTCTGCGCGGCGGCACGGGCGGCCGCAAGCACATCGGCGGGCAGCCCGCCCAGCTCCGCTTCATCGTCCACGTACAGCGCAAAGGCGTCGCTGGCATCAAGCACGTTCTGCGAGAACTTTGCCTGCAGCCCGGACAGTTCCTCCTGCAGCTGGGCGAAACGGTCCTTGCCGGCCTCGTCCAACTCGGCACCGCCCAAGCGGAAATCACGCAGGGCATTGCCCAGGGTCTTGCTGCGGGCAGGGTCGTAATTGGCGGCTTCCGGCGCGGCGGCCAGTTGCTTGTACTGCGCGTAAAGCGCCGGGTTCTGTGCCACCGCGCTGCCGAAGCGGCTGATCCTGGGCAGGTTGGCGTTGTAGGCCTCGCGCAGCTCCGGCGTATTGACCACCGCCTGCAGGTGCGAGACCTGGCCCCAGGCCCGGTACAGCCGCTCGGTGGCATCGTCCAGCGGCACCACGAAGTTCTCCCAGTTCACCGGCGCCACGGTTTCAGCCGCTTTCACCGCCGCCTCGGCCGCAGCCAGCAGGGCGTCGATGGCCGGGGTGATGTGTTCAGGCCGGATCGCGTCGAAACGCGGCAGGCCGGAGAAATCGAGCAGGGGGTTGTTGGCGGTGGTCACGGCAATCCTTCAAACAGGCCCGGCGATGCCGGTATCAACCTTGATATGGCGACGCTTCCAGCCAGGCACAAGGCAGCGCCGGCAGGCCCTGCCCGGCCACGGCGGCAGCCACCGCAGCGTCGGCCCCGGCCACGTCGATGCCCTGCTGCACGTACCACTCCGGGTTGTAGTAGCTGTGCGCATAACGCTCGCCCGGGTCGCACAGGATGGTGACGATGGAGCCATCACGGCCGGCGTCGCGCATCTGCTGGGCGGCGTACAGCACGCCGATGAAATTGGTGCCGGTGGAGCCACCGACCCGGCGCCCCAGGGTGGCGCTGACATGACGCATGGCCGCCAGGCTCAGCGCATCGCTGACCTTGACCATGGCATCAACGCAGGTGGGGATGAAGCTGCGCTCCACGCGGGGGCGGCCGATGCCCTCCACGCGCGAGCCACCCTCGCAGGTCATCTCGCGCCAATCGCGGCCCTCCAGCGCGGCGCAGTAGCCGTCGTAGAAGATCGATACCTCCGGGTCCGCGCAGAGGATGCGGGTGTCGTGGCGGCGATAGCTGACGTAGCGGCCCAGGGTAGCGGCAGTACCGCCGGTGCCGGGGCTGCAGACGATCCATTCCGGCACCGGATGCGGCTCCTCGGCCATCTGCTTGAAGATGGACTCGGCGATGTTGTTGTTGGCACGCCAGTCGGTGGCGCGCTCGGCGTAGGTGAACTGGTCCATGAAGTGGCCGCCGGTTTCGCGCGCCAGCCGTTCGGATTCGCAGTTCAGGTCGCAGGCGCGCTGCACCAGGTGGCAGCGGCCGCCGTGGAATTCGATGGCGGCAATTTTTTCCGGCGAGGTGCTGGCCGGGATCACCGCGATGAACGGCAGACCCAGCAGGCGCGCGAAATAGGCCTCGGACACGGCCGTGGAGCCACTGGAAGCCTCGATCACCGGGCAGCCTTCGCGCAGCCAGCCATTGGCCAAGGCGTACAGGAACAGCGAGCGGGCGAGCCGGTGCTTGAGGCTGCCGGTCGGGTGGCTGGATTCGTCCTTCAGATAGACATCGATGCCTGGGAAGCCGGGCAGGTCGATGGGAATCAGGTGGGTATCGGCCGAACGGTTGAAATCGGCTTCGATCTTGCGGATGGCCGACGCCACCCATGCACGCTGGGACATGGAACGCCACTTCAGTGAAGAGTGCCGGGAATTCTACCGGCTGGGGGATGGTTCGACGCTGGAAGCCACCCCTCCCCAGCCCTCCC
>NZ_DLJW01000132.1:20851-21009 GCF_002477705.1 Stenotrophomonas sp. UBA7606
TCGATCTTGCGGATGGCCGCCGCCACCCAATCACGCTGGGACATGGATCGCAACTTGTTGGTGAATGCTGTTGTGGATTCTACTTGGTTGGGTTGAGCGGGCGGAGGCCTTGGCAGTGCGCTGTGACCAGTGGCTGTGGCCTTGCCCTTGCCCTTGCC
>NZ_DLJW01000132.1:21272-24011 GCF_002477705.1 Stenotrophomonas sp. UBA7606
CCCTTGCCCTTGCCCCTGCCGCTGCCCTATTGCCGTCATTCCTGCGAAGGCGGGAATCGCTTTGGCTTTGGCGCTTCCTGCGCCATCCGGGCAGAAGCAAGAGCCAGAGCGATTCCCGCCTTCGCGGGAATGACGATCTGAAAGATGTCCGGGGTTGAAAACCATTCAGCCCCGCCCCCAGCCAGGAATGCTATGGTTCAGCTTCGCCTCCCACCCTGACGCCCGTGCCGCGCATCCTGCTGCCCCTGCTGCTGTGCCTGACCCTGATCGCCGGTGCGGTCGGTTCGGTGTGGTCGGCAACAGCGATGGCCATGCCGATGCAGGCGATGGCGATGGGCGCCAACGACAGCGCGCACGACTGCTGCGATCAGGATGCCACGCTGCATTGCGACGCCGACAAAGCGGCTACGCCCTGCGCCAGCGGCGACCACTGCGACTGCAAACAGCACTGCAACATGCTGCCCAGCAGCGCGATGATGCGGCTTGCACCAATGCGCCATGCCCTGGCGCCAATGCCCCCACTCCCCTCTCGCGACGACGTGGCCCCCGGCCAGCTCAACCGCCCTCCCATCGGCTGATTCCCGCGCCTTGCGGCGCCCGCAGATACCTGCGCCCTGGCATCGCCCCGGGTGCACCCTTGATCTGTTCAGGACACACCACAGCGCATCGTGATGCGGCGGCGTGTCCGGGAGTTCCACATGTCTTCTGATTTCCTTTCCGATTCGCGCTCGGTGCTGTCGCGGCGTCGCTTCGTGCAGGGCCTGGCCCTGGGCGGCGTGGTCGCCGGCGCCGGCATGGCGCGCATCCCGCAGGCGTTTGCCTCCGGGCGCGCCATGGCGGTGCCGCCGGTTGAGCTGCGCGGCACCGAGCTGAACCTTGCGATTGGCCGCTCGGCGGTCAATTTCACCGGCCGCACCCGCCCCGCCATCACCGTCAATGGCTCCTTGCCGGCGCCGATCCTGCGCCTGCGCGAGGGCGATACCGTCAACCTGCGCGTGGCCAACACGCTGACCGACGAAATCACCTCCATCCACTGGCACGGCATCCTGCTGCCGGCCAACATGGACGGCGTGCCGGGGCTGAGCTTCAACGGCATCGCCCCGGGCGAGGCCTACCAGTACCGGTTCCAGCTCAAGCAGTCGGGCACCTACTGGTACCACAGCCATTCGCTGTTCCAGGAGCAGGCCGGCCTGTATGGCGCACTGATCGTTGACCCGTTGGCACCGCCGCCATATCACTTCGACCGCGAACACGTGGTCATGCTCTCGGACTGGACCGACATCGACCCCGATGCGCTGTTCCGGCGCATGAAGAAGATGCCGATGCACGACAACACCTACCAGCGCACGGTCGGTGATTTCATGCGCGACGCACGCAAGGACGGCCTGCGCGAGACCCTGGCCGACCGCGGCATGTGGGGCCGGATGCGGATGACGCCTTCCGACCTGTCCGACATCAATGCCCACACCTACACCTACCTGATGAACGGCACCGCCCCGGCCGGCAACTGGACCGGCCTGTTCCGCAGTGGCGAAAAGGTGCTGCTGCGCTTCATCAACGGCGCCTCGATGACCTACTTCGACGTGCGCATCCCCGGTTTGAAGATGACCGTGGTCGCCGCCGATGGCCAGTACATCCACCCGGTCAGCATCGACGAGTTCCGCATCGCCCCGGCCGAGACCTTCGACGTGATCGTCGAACCGAGCGGCCAGGACGCCTTCACCGTGTTCGCACAGGACATGGGCCGCACCGGCTATGCCTGCGGCACGTTGGCCACGCGCCTGGGTCTGCAGGCACCGATTCCGCAGATTGATCCGCGCCCGCTGCTGACCATGAGCGACATGGGCCACGACATGGGCGGCCATGGCGACCACGCCGGCATGGAAGGCGGTTGCGGCGCCAATATGGGTGCCAAGGGCATGGAAGGCGGCTGCGGTGCGGCGATGGGCCATGCTGCCCATGGCGGCAGCGACAAGTCGCCCAAGCACAAGCCCAGCGAAGCCGGCAATCCGCTGATCGACATGCAGACCGCGGCCACCGAGCCCAAGCTCGATGACCCCGGCATCGGCCTGCGTGACAACGGTCGCAAGGTGCTGACCTATGGCGCGATGCATTCCTTGTTCGAAGACCCGGATGGGCGCGAGCCCGGCCGCGAGATCGAACTGCATCTCACCGGCCACATGGAAAAGTTCGCCTGGAACTTCGACGGCATTCCGTTTGCTGGCGCCGAGCCCATCAAGTTGAACTACGGCGAGCGCATGCGCATCGTGCTGGTCAACGACACGATGATGCAGCACCCGATCCATCTACACGGCGTGTGGAGTGACCTGGAGAACGCCGACGGCGAATTCCAGCTGCGCAAGCACACCATCGACATGCCGCCGGGTACACGCCGCAGCTACCGTGTTCGCGCGGATGCGCTGGGCCGCTGGGCCTTCCACTGCCATCTGCTCTACCACATGGAAGCGGGAATGATGCGCGAAGTGAGGATCGACGCATGAAGACCTTCTCTCACTCGCTGTTGTTCATCGCCCTGGCCGCCAGCGGCAACGCCTTCGCGCAGGACCCGCATGCGGGCCACGCCGGGCACGCCACTGAAGCAAAGCCGGCAGTGGATCCACATGCCGGGCACAACATGCCCAAGGCCAAGCCGGCCGATCCGCATGCTGCACACCGTGGTCATGGCGGCAAGGCCAAGGCTGCTGATCCGCATGCCGGTCATGCCATGCCCAAGGCGGA
>NZ_DLJW01000072.1:0-5701 GCF_002477705.1 Stenotrophomonas sp. UBA7606
AAGACAGTTGACTCCTACAAAAGCTATCTGCAGCTGCGTACACAAGCTGCACAGCTTTGCGGGCGTATCATCTGCGCCAACTTACAGATGACACCCCCATGACCCCCATTCCCGAAACGAACCCACCGGTCGAAGTCCGCATGGCGGAAATCGTCTTCCCCAACCACACCAACCATATGGGCACGCTGTTCGGCGGCCAGGCGCTGGCGTGGATGGACAAGGCGGCCTTTCTCGCCGCCGCCCGTTATTCGCGTTGCACCGTGGTCACCGCGCGCTCGGACCAGGTCGATTTCAAGCTGCCGATCCGCATCGGGCAGATGGTGGAAACCATCGGCCGGGTGGTCAAGGTTGGCCGCAGTTCGATGCATGTGGAAGTCGAACTGATCGCCGAAGACCTGCACAACGGCGAACGCGCGCTCTGCACCAAAGGCACCTTCGTGATGATCGCGCTGGATGGCGAAGGTCATCCGACCACCGTGCCGACGCTGCCGACGCAGGCCTGAGCCTCGCGGTGATGACCACTTCATCGGCACAGACCGGGCGCTTGTCGCCAGCAGTGATCACCGAACTGCCGCAGTTCATTGCCGGCCATCGGCGCTTGTTCGTGGTCACTGGCGCCGGTTGCAGCACTGATTCCGGCATTCCCGACTATCGCGACAGCGATGGCCAATGGAAGCGCACACCGCCGGTGACGTATCAGGCTTTCATGGGCGAGGAAGCAACGCGCAAGCGCTACTGGGCGCGGAGCCTGCTGGGCTGGCCGCGCTTCGGCCAGGCCTTGCCCAATGGCACGCACCATGCGCTGGCGGCGCTGGAAGCCGATGGTCGCATCGAGCTGCTGCTGACGCAGAACGTGGATTGCCTGCACCAGGCGGCGGGTAGCCAGACGGTGATTGATCTGCACGGCCGACTGGACCAGGTACGTTGCATGGGCTGTGAGGCACGCAGCGCGCGTGAGCTGCTGCAACAGCGACTGCTGGATGCCAACCCGGGCTGGGACACCCTGGAGGCCGGCATCGCGCCCGATGGTGATGCCGATCTGGAAGCCGATTTCTCCGCCTTCAGCGTGCCGGCCTGTGATGCATGTGGTGGCGTGCTTAAGCCGGACGTGGTGTTCTTCGGCGAGAACGTGCCGCGCGAGCGCGTTGCCGCCGTGCATGAACATCTGCAGCGTTCCGACGCGGTGCTGGTATTGGGTTCGTCGTTGATGGTGTACTCGGGTTTCCGCTTCGTCGATGCGGCTGCCAAGGCCGGTTTGCCGATAGGCGCGGTCAACCTCGGCCGTACCCGTGCCGATCACCTGCTGTCGCTGAAGGTGGAAATGCCCTGCGCCCAGGCACTTGCCTTCCTGTTGGACGGCACCAAGACGCAGTGATCCATCACGCCGGTTGAATCAACGGCCGGCGCGGCGTGCAATGGGCGCCCCCACCGTTGATGGACGTTCCCCACGTGAGCCAGCTTTTCTCACCGTTGTCGCTAGGCCCGCTTTCCCTTTCCAACCGCATCGTCATCGCGCCGATGTGCCAATACTCGGCCGAAGACGGGCAGGCCACTGATTGGCACACGATCCATCTGGGCCAGCTGGCGCAGTCCGGCGCCGGGCTGTTGATCATCGAAGCGACCGCGGTCGAGCCGCGTGCGCGCATCAGCTGGGCCGATCTCGGTCTCTGGGACGACACCACCGAAGCCGCCCTGGGCAAGGTGCTGGGCACGGTGCGGCGCTGCTCGAACATGCCGATCGGTGTGCAGCTGGCGCATGCCGGGCGCAAGGCGTCCACCGCGCGTCCATGGGATGGCGGTGGCGCGATAGCCCCCGACCAGGAACATGGCTGGCAGGTGCTGGCGCCGTCGGCGCTGCCGTTCAAGGCCGGCGATCCCATCCCGGAAGCGTTGGATGACGCCGGCATCGATGCCGTGGTCGAAGACTTTGTTGCTGCCGCCAAGCGCGCAGTGCGGCTTGGTCTGGAGCTGATCGAGCTGCATGCCGCGCATGGTTATCTGCTGCACCAGTTCCTGTCGCCGTTGAGCAACCAGCGCGACGATGCGTATGGCGGCACGTTGGAAAACCGCATGCGCCTGTTGCTGCGGGTATTCGATGCGGTGCGCGCGGTGGTGCCGGCCAATGTGGCCTTGGGCGTGCGCATCTCCGCCACCGACTGGGTGGAAGGCGGCTGGGATGTTGCCCAGAGCATTGAACTGGCCAAGGCGCTGGAAGCACGTGGCAATGATTTCCTGCATGTCTCCAGTGGCGGGCTGGACCCGCGCCAGCAGATTCCGGTCGAACCCGGCTACCAGGTGCCGCAGGCGGCGGCGATCAAGGCCGAAATCGGCACGCCGGTGATCGCGGTGGGCCTGATCACCGAGCCGACGCATGCCGAGGAAATCCTCGTCGATGGCAAGGCCGATGCGATCGGCATCGCCCGCGGCATTCTTTACGACCCGCGCTGGCCGTGGCATGCCGCGGCAGCGCTGGGCGCGCAGGTGACGGTGTCGCCGCAATACATGCGCTGCGAACCCCATGAAGCGCGCGGTCTGTTCAAGCTCGACCAGCGAGGCTGACGTCCGGCGAAGGCGCCAGCGGTGTGGCCGCTGGCGCTCAGGCGTGGTCGATGTCGATGCGCCAGGCCGGCGGCAGGGCATCGAGGACGTGCTGCAGCAGCGAGCGTACTTTCGGGGTCAGGTCGCGACGGTCGCTGACGCACAGGAACAGACGCATCGGTTCTGGCGAGGCCCGCACATCGCTGCAGGCCTCATCCTGGAACAAGGCCTGCAGTTCGCCGCGGGCCAGATAGGGCGCGGCGACGAAGGCCGCCAGCCGGGTGATGCCGCCGCCGCGGGCGGCCATCGCCGCCAAGGCATCAATGTCGTCGCTGACCAGGGCCGGCTGCACCTCGGCATCAAAGCGCAGGCCGTCGCGGACGAAGCCCCAGCGCAGGTAGCGCCCATCCAGCGGGTAGCGGAACAACAGGCAGCGATGCTCGCGCAGCTCATCGGGTGTGCGCGGCGTACCGGCGATCGCCAGATAGGCCGGGGCCGCACAGAACACGAACGGTATCTGTGCGATGGGTCGTGCCACCAGACCCTCTTCCAGCTGCGGCTCGATGCGGATGCTGACATCCACATCCTCATGGCCGTGGTCGACGCTGCGGTCGGCCAGCAGCAGCTCCATTTCCAGTCGTGGATAACGCTGTTGCAGGGCCGGCAGCAGGGGCGCAAGCACATGCCGGCCGAAGGCGACGCTGCTGGCGATGCGCAGGCGCCCGGCCGGCTGCGCATCGGGGTCGGTGACTGCTGCCTGCGCACGTTGCAGATCGCGCTCGATATGCCGCACCTGTGCCAGGTAGACGGCACCGCGCTCGGTCAGGGCCAGCTGGCGGGTGGTGCGGTTGAACAGGCGCACGCCCAGATGGGCTTCCAGGCGGGCGATGTTCTGGCCCACCGCTGCCGCGCTGATGCCCAGGGTACGCGCGGCAGCGGCCAGGCTGCCGGCGTCGGCGGTGCGGATGAAGCTGCGGATGGCGTGGAGGATGTTCATGCCGCTCGGCATTTTCCGGGAGGATTGCAAAGTAAATCTTTATAAAGCGCCAAGCCAACGCGATCTAGCCGTCCCCCGGCTTGCCGACTATCGTGCCCGGCCCGCAGCACCTGACTGCTGCCTGCCCGGATCCCGCTGGATGCTCGACCCCCGTCCCACCGCCGTTGCCCGCTGGAAGTTGCATGCGCGCACCACGCCTGTTGTTTTCGCGTTCTTCATGGCCTCGATCATGGCCATGCTGATGTGCCTGGTGATCACCGCCGCCAATGCCGGCATCGATGGCCAGTTCCCGGCGCGGGTGCTGTCGGCTTACTGCCTGGCGATGCCGACCGCGTTCTGCTGTGTACTGGTGGTGCGACCGGTGGTGATGCGGCTGGTGGCGCTGACGGTACATCCGCACTGAGCAGGCCGACGGGCAAACCGTGTCAGCTGCAACTGTCTTTGCCGGGGATCGACCGGAACGGTTACCTTCCACGGCCCGCCTGATGAACGTTGTTGGCCATGCGTCCCGATTTCATTCTCACTCTTTCCTGCCCGGACCGCACCGGCATCGTCTATCGCGTGTCCGGCCTGCTGTTCGAGGCGGGCTGCAACATCCTCGATGCCCAGCAGTTTGGTGATGATGAAAGCGGCCGCTTCTTCCTGCGCGTGCATTTCGACATGGGCAATGCGGGCGATGAACCGGTGGTGCGCGCCAGGCTGCAGGGCCTGGGCGAAGAGTTCGCGATGCAATGGGAGCTGCATGATGCGCGCCGCCGCGCGCGCCTGCTGGTGCTGGTCAGCAAACAGGGCCATTGTCTCAATGACCTGCTGTTCCGCACCCATAGCCGCCAGCTGAAGGTGGATATCGCTGCGGTGGCCTCCAACCACAATGACTTCGCCGGGCTGGCTGGTTCCTACAACGTGCCCTTCCATCACCTGCCAGTAAGCACCGAGAACCGCGAGCAGCAGGAACAGCAGATCATCGACCTGGTCGAGCGCGAGCGCATCGACCTGGTGGTGCTGGCGCGCTACATGCAGATCCTGTCGCCACGGCTATGCGAGGCCTTGTCGGGGCGGGGAATCAATATCCACCACAGCTTCCTGCCCAGCTTCAAGGGTGCCCAGCCGTATCACCAGGCGCATGCGCGCGGGGTCAAGATCATCGGCGCCACCGCGCACTACGTGACCTCGGACCTGGACGAGGGCCCGATCATCGAGCAGGACGTGGCACGTGTTGACCACGCAATGACCCCCCGCGAGTTGGTGCAGCTGGGCAGCGATACCGAATCGCAGGTGCTGGCGCGGGCGGTGCGCCGCCACGTCGAGCACCGCATCCTGCTCAACGGCCACCGCACGGTGGTGTTTCGCTGAGTCCGGCCCGGGTTCAGCCGATCTCGATACCTGCTTCCATCAACGCAATACGCGTGGCCTCATCGCTGGCGGCGGCCACCGGCCGGGTCAGGTCCCACAGGAAGCGCACGTGGAAGCCGCTGATGGCCGCGTCCTGCGCGCTCCACAGCACGCAGTAGTCACGTGCCAAGCCACAGACGTGGACCTCGCGGATGCCGCGTTCATGCAGCCAGCCGGCCAGTCCGGTGGGGGCACGGCTGCCTTGCGGGCCGATGTTCTCGCGGAACGCGCTATAGGAATCCACGCGCCGCTGTGTGCCTTTGCGCAGGATCAGGTCGGCGTGCTTCCAGTCCACCCGTGCATCCAGGCTTGCTCCCTCTGTGCCCTGGACGCAGTGGTCTGGCCATAGGGTTTGTGGTTGGCCGTGCAGTTCGATGGAATCGAATGGTTTACGCCCGTCGTGCTGGCTGGCGAACGAGGCGTGATCGGCCGGGTGCCAATCCTGGGTGGCAACCACGGTGTGATACTCGCGCGCATCCAGCAGTGCCGCGATGCCCGGCACGATGGTGTCACCCTGCAGGCAGGGCAGGGCACCGCCGGGCATGAAATCCGGTTGCAGATCGATTACCAGCAGCGCAACGTCGGTTCCGTACATCGACAACTTCCTCACGCGGGGAAGCACAGTTTAAGCCAGCGGCGATGGAAGCAAGGTAGTGCCGAGCCCTGCCCGGCAGGGGCGTGGCCAGCAGTCTCATAGGAGCGGCGTAAGCCGCGGAGCAAGCAGAGCCAAAGCACCCCTCCCCAACCCTCCCCTTTGCTACGCAAAAGGGAGGG
>NZ_DLJW01000114.1:0-6102 GCF_002477705.1 Stenotrophomonas sp. UBA7606
ACCGGCGTGCTCGGCCCGCATTCCAATGCGCATGGCCCGAACGAGTTCCTGCACATCCCGATGGGCAAGCGGGTCACCTCCTGCGTGTCCAAGGTGCTGTTCGACCACCACGCCGCCAGCCTGCGCGGCGAAACCAGCGGTTCGCCGGTGGCCGCCGACAGCGGCACCCGCCACGGCGGTCACGGCTGCTGCTGATTGCCCAGCGCTTGATGGTTTGATGACGAACGCAGCCTGGCCTTGCTAGGCTGCGTTTTTCTTTGGCAGGACAGGCATATGAGCGGACTGTTTGGCAGCGACAGCTGGCTGTACATCATCCTGATCGGTTTCTTCGTCGGCCTGCTGGGGCGCTTCTTCATGCCCGGCAACAACCGCATGGGTTGCCTGCTGACCATCGTGCTCGGCGTTGCCGGCGCAGTCTTCGCCGGCTGGTTCGGCCGCGAGATGGGCTGGTATGCCGCCGGTCAGCCGGCCGGTTTTGTCGGCGCCATCATCGGTGCCATCGCCCTGCTGGCGCTGTTGCGCCTGATCAGCGGCGGCAAGCGCTGATTCCCCTCCCAACGGCGCCTGCGGGCGCCGCTTCACTGTAGTGTCCATGAACGATCCCGCTTCCGATCCACTGCGTACCGAACACCGCCGGCAGTGGGCCGCTGCCGCACTCGGCGACCCTGCCACCACCCTTGAACGCGCATCGGTCGATGCCGGCTTCCGCAGCTATTGGCGCAGCACCAGCACGCGTGGCAGCCACATCGTGATGGACTCGCCGCCGGGGCTGGAAGACGTGCGGCCATGGCTGCGCATGCACGACCTGCTCGAGCCCAACAACGTGCGCGTGCCGCAGGTGCTGGCACGCGATGTCGAGCACGGCTTCCTGCTGCTGGAAGACCTGGGCGGGCCGACGCTGGCGCGCTTCATCAACGACGACAATGCCGATGCGTGGTTTGATGCCAGTTTCACCCAGCTGATCCGGCTGCAGTCGATCCCGGTGCCCGAGGGCATGGGCGCGTTCGGTGAGGCACTGCTGCAGCGCGACGCCGGTTTGTTCGAGGAATGGTTCGTGCAGCACCACCTCGGCCTCAGCCTGGATTGCGGAGAAAGCGAACAACTGCAGCTGGTGCAACGGCGCTTGATGGACAATGCACTCAACCAGCCGCAGGTGCTGACCCACCGCGATTTCATGCCGCGCAACCTGATGCCGGTCGATGCTGGCCCGGCGGTACTGGATTTCCAGGACCTGGTCAGCGGCCCGATCGCCTATGACCCGGCCAGCCTGTTCAAGGATGCATTCCTCAGCTGGCCGCTGGAAAAAGTCGATGGCTGGCTGGCCCGTTACCACGCCCGCGCCCTGGCCGCTGGCCTGCCGGTGCGGCCGTGGCCGCAATTCCTGCGCGACGCTGACTGGATGGGCGTGCAGCGCCACCTGAAGATCCTCGGCCTGTTCGTGCGCCTGCGCGACCGCGATGGCAAGGGCCACTACTTCGAGGATGCCCCCCGCTTCATCCGCTACCTGGATGAAGTGCTGCCGCGCTACCCGGAACTGGCGCCCCTGCAGGACCTGTTCGAGCGCCGCTTCAAGCCCGCCATGGCTGCCAAGGCCGCGGCATGAAGGCGCTGATCTTTGCCGCCGGGCTGGGCGAGCGCATGCGTCCGCTCACCGACCACACGCCCAAGCCACTGCTGCCCGTGGCCGGCACGCCATTGATCGAATGGCACCTGCAGCGTCTGTCCGCGCTGGGCGTGAGCGATGTGGTGGTCAACACCAGTTGGCTGGCCACGCAGTTCCCCGAGCGGTTGGGCGATGGCAGCCGCTGGAACCTGCGCCTGCATTATCTGTACGAAGGCCCGGTGCCGCTGGAAACCGGTGGCGGCATGCACAACGCGCTACCGCTGCTGGGCGATGCGCCGTTCCTGGCGATCAATGGTGATATCTGGAGCGATTTCGATTTCGCCCGTTTGCCGCAGGAACCGGAAGGCCAAGCGCATCTGGTGATGGTCGACAATCCCGAACACCACCCTCGCGGCGACTTCATCCTCGAGGGCAATGGCCAGCTGCGGGATGTGGGTGACCAGGCGCGCCTGACCTTCGCCGGCATCGGCGTTTACCGCCCGCAGCTATTGCAGGGATGGCAGGAAGTGATCGGCGGTGCCGACGGCAGCGCGGAAATCCCACCACGCTTCAAGCTCGCGCCACTGCTGCGTGCGGCCATGGATGCCCTGGCGATCAGCGGCCAGCACCATCGCGGCCATTGGACCGACGTCGGCACGCCGCAGCGCCTGCAACAGTTGGAAGCCCAGCTGATGCAGTAGCGGCAGCAGCCGCGCAGCAATGTGAGGCCCGGATGCAAAAAGCCTGCGATTGCAGGCTTTTTGTTTGCGCAGGCAGCGCCGGTTTCGCCGCTGACACCGCTGCTGCTGCAAACCGCTCCCCGCAATCAGCCCTGCCCGTTCTCCAGCACCCGCTTCAGGAACGGCACGGTGATGCGACGCTTGGCCGCCAGCGATTCGCGGTCCAGCCGCTCCAGCAAGGTCACCAATCCGCTCAGGTCACGGCCCGTGCGCGTCAGCAGCCAATCCAGCGTGGCCTCGTCCATCACCAGGCCACGCCGTACCGAGCGCTCGCGCAGCACCGCGCCGCGGCCTTCGTCGTCCAGCGGTTCCAGGGTGATGCGGCTGCACTGCGACAGGCGCGAACGCAGGTCGGGCAGCACCAGGCCCAACCCATCAGGTGGCAGACGCGCGGTGTAGATCACGGTCACATCAGCGGCACGGGCACGGTTGTGGAACTCGAACAGGGTGACTTCCTGCTCGCGCCTGCCAGCCACGTATTCCAGCCCATCCAGGGCAACGATGTCATGCCCCTCCAGTGCTTCCAGGGCTTCGGCCAGGCGTGTACCGGCGGCCTGCAACGGCAGGTAGGCCGGACGGCGGCCAGCCTGCAATGCCCCCGCACAGGTGGCCAATGCCAGGTGCGTCTTGCCGGTGCCACCGGCACCGACCAGATAGATCCAATCCTGGCTGTCGCCGCTGGCGACCGCACGCAACTGGGCCAACGCACCATCAGGCGCGCCGATAAAGGTTTCAAATCGTTGGTCCGGCGGATAACGCAAGGCCAACGGCAACTGCGGAACACTCACTTCGGGTCTACATCCTTCGA
Source organism: Stenotrophomonas sp. UBA7606 (assembly GCF_002477705.1). Lineage (NCBI taxonomy): Bacteria > Pseudomonadati > Pseudomonadota > Gammaproteobacteria > Lysobacterales > Lysobacteraceae > Stenotrophomonas > Stenotrophomonas sp. UBA7606. Next base: position 3,152 of record NZ_DLJW01000114.1, read on the forward strand.
CACGATGGCCAGCTCCGCGGGAACTTCGATGTTGCGCGGGTCCAGCACGATCGTCGGCCCATGGCCGGCGTACAACTCACTTTGGCGATAACGTTCATGCGCATAGCGCAGCAGCACGTTGATCACCGCTGCTGCCGGCAAGGCCAGCAGCATGCCAAGAAAACCAAACAACTGGCCACCGGCCATCACCGCGAAAATCACGGCCACCGGATGCAGGCCAATCTTGTCGCCCACGATACGCGGGGTAAGTACATAACTTTCCAGCAGCTGGCCAACGGTGAACACCACGCCCACCAGGGTCAACAGCTTCAGGTCGAAGCCCTGCGACTGCACCAGCGCGGCCAGCACCGCCATCACCACACCGGTGGTGGCGCCCAGATACGGGATGAAGCTGATCAGCCCGGCCACCAGCCCGATCAACAGCCCAAGGTTGAGGCCGACCAGGCTCAGGCCTGCCGCATACACCACGCCCAGCGCGATCATCACCGCGATCTGGCCGCGGATGAAGGCGCCAAGCACGTCGTTGGACTCACGGGCCAACCGTGACACCAGCTCGATATGGTTGCGCGGCACCAGCGAGGCCACCCGCTCGACCAGCTTGTCCCAGTCGCGCAGGAAGTAATAGGTCAGGATCGGCAGCAGGGCCAGGTTCACCACCCAGGCCACCATCGCAAAACCCGAACGCGACAGGTAACCGAAGAAGGTGGTCGCCACCCCGCCTGCCTGTTGCCAGTGGCTGCGCACCCACTCGAACAGGCGGCTGGGATCCAGCCACGCCATGATCTCCAACCCCGTTTTCTGCTCGATCCACGGGATCGCCGTGCCCAACAGCCATTCCTGCCCCTGCGGCAGGGCGGTCACCAGCGTCTCGATCTGGCTCTGGATCAACGGCACCAGGATCAGCAGCGCCAGCGTCAGCAACAGGATCATCAACACGAACACCAGCACCACCGCGGTATTGCGCGAGCGGCCGCGTGCTTCCAGCCGGTCCACCAGCGGATCACCCAGCCACGCCAGCATCAACGCGACCACGAACGGGGTGAGGATGGGCGCCAGCAACCACGTCACCCACAGCCCGAAGCCAGTGAGCACCACCATTTTCAGGCGGCGCAGGAACAGCGCGATTTCAGCTTCCGGGCTATCTGCGCTCATCGAATACGGTACTCACCCTGCTTGGTGACCGGCGCATCCTCTGCATCGGTCAAGTCATTGTCGGCAGCCCCGCCCACCGGCTGCAGCGCTGCATTCTGCCCGAGCATGCGGTTCAAACCCGGCAGGCCGGTCATCAGTTCCACATCCAGCTCCAAGCGGTCGCCCACCGCCTGTACCGGGACAATCGATTTGACCACGGCAACGCCCTGCAGCGACGCCGACATGCGCAGGTAGTCGTCTGCGCTGCGGATGCCACTGACCGCAATGCGGTAGGTGCCCGCCGCACCCGCCGGCGGGGCCTTGGCATAACGGCGCACCAGCGCATCGGCAGCACCGTCGGCACCACCGGCCATGGCCCGGCGCGCATCGCCATCGCGGGTGGTCCACTTGGAAAGCTCACGACCGTTGTCGACGAAGACCCAGTCGGCCTGCCAGCCGCCGCTCTTTGCGCGGTACAGCTTGCCTACCAGCTGCATGGGCGGGGCATAGCGGGCCGAGGCCCGGGCGATGGCAGCGGTATCCTGGCGCATGATGGCACCCACCAGTGCTTGCTCGGCCGCACCGCCATTGGGCAGGCCCAGCCGGTAGCCACGGTCGGTTGCCCGGTCCAGCAGCGGGCGCGCGGCATTTGCCTGCTGTACGCCGACCAGACGCGGGCCACTGCCATCATCGATGGCCAGCCAGACCACCGGCTTGGGCCGCGGCTGCGGCCATACCGGCAGGCCCAGTGCCGCGACCAGGCCATCAACGTCGTCCTGGCGGAAGCGCGCCACCAGCATGGTCCGGTAGCTCGGCGCACCGCTGGCCGCCACGCTCTGGTCCTGCCGGTAGTCGTAGCTCTGCACCATGTCCTTGGCGTTGCGCAGCGCCTGGGCCACCCCAGGGCGGGTCAGCGTGCTGCGATCGCCCGACAACTTGCCCAGTACGGCACCCAGCGCGCGGGCCATGGCGCCATTGCGGTCGGCCTCGCTCTGGCTGTTGACCGGAACTTCGGCCTCGTAGGCGCCTTGCGCGCTGGCAACGTCGCCTTCGGTACGCATGCCGGACTGTGCCTGCACCGCCACAATCGGCAGGCAAAGCAGCAAAAACAGGAGTGGGGCCAGGCTGCGGCGCATTGAAGTTTCCATTGTTCGATGGTTCCGGGGTGAATTGTTGCCCGAATGGGGCCTTCGCGCCAACGTGGCCTGTTAAAATGCGGCGTTAACCCCGCCAGCGCAGCCGACCGTGACCAGCACCCCGACTTCCGCCAACTCTCCCCTGACCTACCGTGACGCCGGTGTCGACATCGACGCAGGCAATGAACTGGTGGAACGCATCAAACCCTTGGTAAAGCGCAGTTTCCGCCCGGAAGTAATGGGTGGGCTGGGCGGCTTCGGCGCCCTGTTCGACCTGTCCAACAAGTACCGCGAGCCGGTGCTGGTCTCGGGCACCGACGGCGTCGGCACCAAGCTGAAGCTGGCCCAGCAGTTGGGCCGCCATGACACCATCGGCATCGACCTGGTCGCCATGTGCGTCAACGACGTACTGGTGCAGGGCGCTGAGCCGCTGTTCTTCCTGGACTATTTTGCCACCGGCAAACTGGACATCGACACCGCCGCAGCCGTGGTGGGCGGCATCGCCAATGGCTGCACCGAGGCCGGCTGCGCCCTGATCGGCGGCGAAACCGCCGAAATGCCGGACATGTACGCCCCGGGCGAATACGACCTGGCCGGCTTCACCGTGGCCGCAGTGGAAAAGAGCGAGCTGAAGGACGGCTCGGCCGTTCAGCTGGGCGACGTACTGATCGGCATCGCCTCCTC
>NZ_DLJW01000082.1:0-21677 GCF_002477705.1 Stenotrophomonas sp. UBA7606
AGGGCGAAGAGCAACAGCAAGAGCGATTCCCGCCTGCGCGGGAATGACGGCGTAAGCTCAAAGCTCAAAGCCCAAAGCCCAAAGCCCAAAGCCCAAAGCCCAAAGCCAAAGCCAAAGCCAAAGCCAAAGCCCAAAGCCCAAAGCCCAAAGCACAAAGCACAAAGCACAAAGCACAAAGCCAAAGCCCAAAGCCAAAGCCAAAGCCAAAGCCAAAGCCAAAGCCAAAGCGTATCTTCCTTGTCGCCGAGGGCCACGCCTTCGGCTCCTCAGCTCTGGTTCCAGCTTCAGCCTTGGCCGTAGCTCCGCTCCTGGTTTTGGTTTTGGCTTCGGCTTGGACTTTCGCCTTCTGCTGCTCCAGCTGTCCCCTCTCCCGCTTGCGGGAGAGGGGTAGGGGTGAGGGCAAGCTTTTGCTCTGGCTCTGGCTCTGGCTCTGGCTTTTGCTCTGGCTCTGGCTCTGGCACCAACTCCGGCTTTTGCCTTCCCTCCCAACCCACCTCCCCAACAACAAGGGAATCTCCGCAGCCGAATTCCAGCTTCCCTGATTCCAACAGGCAGGCCAACAAGCAATCGTCTCCCCACAGGGAGGTCTCATGCGCAAAGGCAGCAAAACCAACAGCGCCCGTGCACTGCGCCGGCGTATGACAGACGCTGAGCGGCGCATCTGGTATTTCCTCCGGGGGCGCCATCTCGCCGATTTCAAGTTCCGCCGGCAACATCCTATCGGCCCGTACGTGGTGGACTTCGTCTGCCTGGCACACAAGCTGGTCATTGAACTGGACGGCAGCCAGCATGCAGATGCCGCCAATGACGGCCGCCGTGACGCCTTCCTGCAACGTGAGGGCTACCGGGTGCTGCGCTTCTGGAATAATGAGGCCCTGAGCCACACCGCCGCGGTCTGCGAGAGCATCCTGCGTACGGCGTTGGCACCACCAAGCCCCCGCAGGGTGCGGGGCCAAGCAGAAGGTTGTTGATATGTCCGAATCGCTACGCATCGCCCTGGCCCAGTTCGACTTCCCGGTCGGGGACGTGGGCGGCAACGCCAGCCGTATCATCGAGCTGATGCACGAGGCGCGCGACGAGTACGGCGCCGATGTGGTGCTGTTCCCGGAGCTGGCGGTCAGCGGCTATCCGCCGGAGGACCTGTTGATGCGGCCCGGCTTCCTGCGCGATTGCGAGCAGGCGCTGGCACGCATCGCCACCGAAGCCGAGGGCATCGTCGCCGTGGTGGGCTGGCCACAGAGCGCCGGTGCGGTGGTCTACAACGCCGCCAGCGTGCTGCGTGACGGCGCGGTTGCCGCTACCTACCGCAAGCGCGAGCTGCCCAATTACGCCGTGTTCGACGAGCGCCGCTATTTCGACGTCGATCCGGACGCTGGCAACTGCGTGTTCGAGCTCAATGGCGTGCAGCTCGGCCTGGTGATCTGTGAAGACCTGTGGTTCCCGGAGCCACTGGCTGCCACCGTCAAGGCCGGTGCGGAGTTGGTGCTGGTGCCCAATGCTTCGCCTTATGAACGCGGCAAGCACGCACAGCGCGATGCCTTGCTGGCCGAGCGCAGCCGCGACACCGGCGCGGCTATTGCCTACGTCAATACCATTGGTGGCCAGGACGCGGTGGTGTTCGATGGCGCCTCGGTGGTTGCCGACGGCGACGGCACCGTGCATCCAGCGGCGGTGGCGTTCACCGAGGAGATGCTGGTGGTGGAATACAACCCTGCCAGCCGCAGCTTCATGCCATTGCGCTGGATCGACGACGGCGACGAGAGCATGGACGCGCTGGCATGGCGCTCTGTCACCCGGGGCATCCAGGACTATTGCCGCAAGAATGGCTTTGGCAAGGTCTGGCTGGGCCTGTCCGGCGGTATTGACTCGGCCTTGGTACTTGCCTTGGCCGTGGATGCGCTGGGCGCCGACAACGTCACAGCGGTCAGCTTGCCGTCGCGCTATACCGCCGATCTGTCCAATGACCTGGCGGTGGAACAATGCCGCGCGCTCGGGGTAACGCTGGTGACCGTGCCGATCGAGCCGGCGTTCCAAGGGCTGATGCAGTCGCTGGCGGGCATGTTTGAGGGCCAGGCCGCCGACGTTACCGAGGAGAACCTGCAGTCACGCAGCCGCGGTGTGATCCTGATGGCGCTCAGCAACAAGTTCGGCGGCCTGTTGCTGACCACCGGCAACAAGAGTGAGTACGCCGTGGGTTACGCCACCATCTATGGCGACATGTGCGGTGGCTATGCGCCGCTCAAGGACCTGTACAAGACCGAGGTCTATGGCCTGTCCAAGTGGCGCAACACCGTGGGCGGTGCGCCGGTGATCCCGCCTGCGGTCATCAGCCGTGCACCTTCGGCGGAGCTGCGCGAGAACCAGACCGACCAGGACTCCTTGCCGGCCTATGACGTGCTCGATGGCATCCTGTACCGCTACATCGACCAGGAACAGTCGCGCGAGGACATCGTTGCGGCGGGCTATGCGCCGGAGGTGGTGGACCGTGTGCTCAAGCTGGTCAGGATCAGCGAATGGAAGCGGCACCAGGCCGCGCCGGGCCCGAAGGTATCGCGGCGTGCTTTCGGCCGCGAGCGACGCTATCCAATCACCAACGGCTACCGCGGCTGAGCCCAATCGGCGTCAACTGCAGACAACAAGGGACCGTGAGAGCCGTTTTTTTTTTGACGCAATGCTTGGGAAGCGCCCCTGATCGTGTCTTGGCTGGTGCTTGCGATGGCGGAGTGGGGGGGCGCAGGGAGGACGCTGCTGGTTGGCTGGCGGTGAGCGTCCTCGCTGGCGGGATAGGGGGCCGACGGTAAAGCACATAGCTCCCCCCATCCGCCCTGCGGGCACCCCGCCTTCGCGGGGGCAGGCCCTTTGTTCCCCGCAAGCGGGAGAAGGGAGCAAGCCAAAGTCAAAGCCAAGCCCAAAGCCCAAAGCCCAAAGCCCAAAGCCCAAAGCCCAAAGCTCCCCCCATCCGCCCTGCGGGCACCCCCGCCTTCGCGGGGGCAGGCCCTTTGTTCCCCCGCAAGCGGGAGAAGGGAGCAAGCCCAAGCCCAAAGCCAAGCCCAAAGCCCAAAGCCAAAGCTAAAGCCAAAGCTCAACTCGAAGCCCAAGCCGAAGCCGAAGCCGAAGCCGAAGCCGAAGCCGAAGCCAGCTTTCACGCTGCCCTGCCGGCTTCTGGGCCGCAAACAAGAAAGGGGCCCAAAGGCCCCTTTCCATTACCTGCAATGCTGCAGCAGCTTACTTGCCGCGGCTCATCGTCGCGTTGCGCTGGCCGGTAGCCACCGACTTCTCGCCGGCGAACGGGTTGAGCTTGCGGATCATCCACGGGTACTTCGGCCAGTTGCCGGCCAGCCACGGATGGTCCGGCTGGTTCAGCTCAAGCACGCGGCGGGCGTCGTCGGCCAGGGTCTTGTTGCCCAAGTGGGTATAGGCCTCGGCCAGGATGGCGACGGCGTCGTACTGGAAAGCGCTCTGCGGGTAGGTTTCCAGCAGGTAGTTGGCGCGGCCGGCGGCCGACACCCAGGCACCACGGCGGGCGTAGTACAGGGCGTTGTCCAGTTCGTGCTGGGCGAACACATCACGCAGCTCGACCATGCGCTGGCGCGCATCGGCGGCGTAACGGCTGTTCGGGTAGCGCTCGGCGACGATATTGAAATCGGCATAGGCCTGGCGCGGGGTCGACAGGTCGCGGCGGCTCGGGTCCAGCGACCATACGCGGCGCAGGAAAACCGTATCGCGATTACCGTTGGCAAGACCGCGCAGGTAGTACAGGTAGGCGATGTTGCGGTGGGTGGGGTAGGTGCGGATGAAGCGGTCGATGCTGGACACCGCGTCATCGTTCTTGCCGGCCTTGTACTGGGCATAGGCGCTTTCGATCATCGCCTGCTCGGTGTACGGACCGTACGGATACTGCGCAATCAGGCGCCGGAAGCTGGTTTCGGCGCCGGACCAGTTGCCGCCTTCCATCAGCTTGTGGCTCTTTTCATAGAGCTGTTCGACCGGTGCGCCTTCATCGGCGTCCTTCTTGGCGCCGCGGTGGCAGCCAGTGGCGACGAAGACCAAAACCAGCAGCAGGGCGGTGAGGCGGACGGGCGCGGACAGCAGCGAGGAGCGTCGGATCATGGGTTCAGGGCAGGACGCGGCAGGAATACGAAGGGGCGATGATAGCCTAGTGGCCTGTCCTGCGACTGACTGTTGCCGTCAGGACCCCATAATTTCGTCTTCAAGCCGGTCTTTGCCCATGTCCGAGAACACCTCCCCCACCCAGCGCCAGGCGCTGGTACCCGATTCCGCCGCTGGCCGCCGCTTCGATGCAGTGGTGGCTGAACTGTTTCCCGAATTCTCCCGTTCGCGCCTGAGCGAGTGGATCAAGACCGGCGCCGTGCTGATGGACGGCGAGCCGGCACGGCCCCGCGACCCGGTCCGCGGCGGTGAGCAGGTCAGTCTGAATGCGGTGCTGGAAACCGAAACCCACGCCCTGCCGGAGGACATCCCGCTGTCCATCCTGTACGAGGACGCCGATGTCTTCGTGATCGACAAGCCCGCCGGGCTGGTGGTCCACCCTGGCGCCGGCAACCCGACCGGCACCCTGGTCAACGCCCTGCTGTTCCGCGACCCGGAGCTGGCCAAGGTGCCGCGCGCTGGCGTGGTACACCGGCTGGACAAGGACACCAGCGGCGTCATGGTGGTGGCGCGCACCCTGCAGGCGCAGACCGCGCTGGTGGAGCAGCTGTCCGCGCGTGAGGTCCACCGCCAGTACCTGGCCGTGGTGGTCGGCGCGCTGGTCGCCGGTGGCACTGTGGATGCGCCGATCGACCGCCATCCGCGTGACCGCCTGAAGATGGGCGTGCGCGAGGACGGCAAGGACGCGGTGACCCATTACCGCCTGCGCGAGCGCTTCCGCGCCCACACCGCGCTGGAGTGCCGCCTGGAAACCGGCCGTACCCACCAGATCCGTGTGCACATGGCCCACCTGAAGCACGCCATCGTCGGTGATCCGCTGTACGGCGGCGCGCTGAAGCTGCCCAAGGGCGCCAGCGACGAGCTGGTCGCGCAGCTGCGCGGCTTCAAGCGCCAGGCGCTGCATGCCGAGACGCTGGAGTTCCAGCACCCGATCAGTGGCGAAACCATCAGCAATACCGCGCCGGTCCCGGCTGACCTGGTTGCGCTGATGAAGGCGCTGCGCGAGGACTCGCAGCTGTTCGCCGAGCGCGAACGGGGCCGTTGGTAATGGCCGAGGCGAGCCCGCTGTGGCTGGCCGACTGGCCTGCACCCCCGGGGGTGCGGGCCTTCACCACGATGCGCCATGGCGCCGGCGGCTCGCTGCCGCCGTTTGACAGTTTCAACCTCGGCAACCGGACCGCTGCTGATGGCGACGATCCGGCCCAGGTGCAACGCAACCGCGATGCCTTGCAGCAGCTGGCCAAGCTGCCCTCGGCCCCGCACTGGCTGCGCCAGGTGCACAGCAGTGACGCCCTGCGCTTTGACGCGCCGCCGCTGGCGCAGGGGCTGGAGGCCGAGCCGACCGCCGATGCCTCCGTCACGTCCGTCGCGGGCGTGGTGCTGGCCATCCTCACCGCCGATTGCCTGCCGGTGATGTTTGCCGCCCGTGATGGCAGCGAGGTGGCCGCGGCCCATGCCGGCTGGGGCGGGCTGGCGCGCGGCATGTTGGAAAACACGCTGGCCGCCATGCACACCCCTGCCGAGGCGCTGGTGGCGTGGATAGGACCGGCGGCCGGTCCGGCCCTGTACGAGGTAGGCGTGGACGTGCGCGAGGCCTTCCTGGCGCATTCCAGCGCCGCTGAAAGCCACTTCGTCGCCACCCGGCCCGGTCACTGGAAGGTGGACCTGCCGGGGCTGGCCCGGCAGCGGCTGGTGGCGGCGGGCATGCAGGCGCAGGCCATCCATGGCGGTGACCTGTGCACCATGGCCGATCCACAGCGCTGGTTCTCGCACCGGCGCGACCGCCGCAGCGGCCGTATCGCCACCCTGGTGTGGATGGAGCGATGAGCCTGCCGCTGTTCGCGCAGGTGCTGGGCCCCGCGTTTGACCAGCTGGCACCGCAGGTGCGTGCGTTGCACGCGATCCCCGCCCGCCAGCGCTGGAGCGGGCAGGGCGAGGTGCTGCGCGGCAGCCACTGGCTGGTGGCGCCCTGCGCCTGGCTGGCACGGCTGCCGCCGACCTCAAGCGTGCCGGTGACGGTGGAGTTCGTGGTCGATGCCGCGGGTGAGCGCTGGAACCGGCAGTTCGGTGCCGCGCGCATGGCCTCGCGGCTGTGGCAGCGCGGGGGGCGCTTGTTCGAGCAGTTGGGGGCGGTGCGCTTCCGGTTTGGGCTGTGCGAGCAGGGCGGGCAGATCCTGTGGCGGGCCGAGCGGGTCTGGGCCCTCGGTGTGCTGCCGCTGCCGGCGCGCTGGTTCGCCCAGGTGCATTGCCGCGAGCGTGAGCACCAGGGGCGCTATGAATTCCTGGTGGATGTCTCGATGCCGCTGATCGGGCGGTTGATCCGTTACGAAGGTTGGCTGTTGCCGGAGGGCGGGCATGGCTGAGCCGGCGGTGATCGTGTTCGATGGTGTATGCGCGCTATGCAGCCGCTGGGTGCGTTTCCTGCTGCGGTTTGATCGCGCCGGGCGCTACCGGTTTGCGGCAATGCAGGGAGGTCAGGGCCGCGCGCTGCTGGCCACGCATGGGCTGGACCCGGATGATCCCTTGTCGTTTCTGCTGGTGGCCAACGGCGTGGCCTATACCGATACGGACGCGATCCTGCGGGTGCTGACCGGGCTGGGTGGTGCTTGGCGTCTGGCAGGGATTGCGCGGGTGTTGCCGGCCACCTTGCGGGACCCGGCGTATCGCTGGTTGGCACGGAACCGCTACCGCTGGTTTGGGCGGCATGACAGCTGTTTTCTGCCGACGGCTGAGCAGCGCGGGCGATTTTTGGATTGAGTGGGTTTGATCAGGCGTCTGCGCGCTAAAAGCTTCCCCCTCTCCCCCACCCCTCTCCCGCAAGGGGAGAGGGGCTCAGAGCGCCGCAAGCCCAAGCGGGACGCGCAACTACAGCTGTAAAGCCCCTCTCCCCTTGCGGGAGAGGGGTTGGGGAGAGGGCTTCTAGCCCCCTTCCAATGCCCCCAGATACTCCCGCCGCCAGCGATGGATATCATGCGTGCGCAGCTGTTCCATCATCACCTGCCAACGCTCGATCCGCTCTGCCCGCGGCATATTCGCCGCCGTTGCGATGGCATCGGCCACGCCATCCAGATCATGCGGATTGACCAGCAGGGCCTGCTTCAATTCATCCGCCGCCCCGGCCAATAGCGACAGCACCAACATGCCTGGATTCTCCGGGTCCTGCGCGGCGATGTACTCCTTGGCGACAAGATTCATGCCGTCGCGCAAGGGCGTCACCAAGCCCACGGCTGCCTGCCGGTAGAACCCGGTCAATGTGCTGTGTGCATAGTTCTGGTTGACGTAACGCAGCGGCGTCCAATCCGCTTCGGCATGGCCGCCGTTGATATGCCCTGCCAAGCGTTCCAGGTCGGTGCGCAGCTTGCGGTACTCGGTGACACTGCCGCGCGAAACCGGCGCGATCTGCAGATAGGTCATCTCACCCTTCTGCTGCGGGTAGCGGTCGAGGTAGCGCTCGAAGCCGTGGAAGCGTTCCGGTAGACCCTTGGAGTAATCCAGCCGGTCCACACCGATTGCCAGCTTGCGGTGTTGCAGGCTCTGGCGCAGATCGCGTACCGGCTTGTTGCTGGCGGCGCTGCGCGCCTGCCGCGCGATGTGTGCGGTATCGATGCCGATGGGGAAGGCCGAGGTGCGTACGCGGCGTCCATCCGGTGCCTGTATCCACTCGTTGTCGACCAGGCCGCCGCCGCCGAACAGGCGCACATAGGACTGGAAGCGGTCGACATCGCGGCGGGTCTGGAAGCCGAGCAGATCGTATGCGTACAAGGTCTGGAACAGGGCGCGGTGATCGGGCAAGGCCTGGATCAGGTCCGCCGACGGCACCGGCACGTGCAGGAAGAAACCTATCCGACAGCCCACGCCGCGCTCGCGCAGCAAGGATGCCAGCGGGATCAGGTGGTAGTCATGGATCCACACCGTGTCGTCCTCGCGCAGCAGCGGCGCCAGCGTATCGGCAAACAAGGTGTTGACCTTCCAGTAGCCCTCGCGCTTGCGGCGATCGTAGTCGACCAGGTCCAGGCGGAAATGCAGCAGCGGCCACAGTGCACGGTTGGCGAAGCCGTTGTAGTAACTGTCCAGGTCGGATTTTGACAGGTCCATGGTGAGGTAGTGGATGGCACCGTCCTGCGCTTCGTGCAGCGCGCCGCTTTCGCCTGCGACGCTGCGGCCGCTCCAGCCAAACCACAGTCCACCGCGCTCGCGCAGTGCCGCCAGCAGGCCGGTTGCCAGTCCGCCGGCGCGGTTTTCGCCGGGCAACGCCACCCGGTTGGAGACGACAACCAAGCGGCTCACGAGGCCTCCTGCCAGCTGCGCGACAGGCGCATGGCGGCGATCACCAGCCCCACATGCGAGTAGGTCTGCGGGAAATTGCCCCAGGCCTGGCCATCGAAGCCGAGATCTTCGGATAGCAGGCCCAGGTGATTGCGTTGCTGCAGCAGGATCTCGAACATCTCGCGCGCTTCGTCCATCCGCCCGATCGCCGCCAATGCATCGATGTACCAGAACGTGCAGATCGTGAAGCTGGTTTCCGGTGTGCCAAAATCATCCGGCGCGATGTAGCGGTACAAGGCATTGCCGTGTTTCAGCTCACGGCCAATGGCTTCGACCGTGGCGATGAAGCGGGCGTCGTTGGCATCGATGAAGCCGATGTCGGCCAACAGCAACAAGGAGGCGTCCAGCCGATGACCGCCGAAGGTGTCGGTGAAGTGGCCAAGTTGCTCGCTCCAGCTTTCATGCATGATCCGCGTGTGGATCTGGTTGGCCCGTTCGCGCCAGTAGACGGCGCGGCCATCCAGCTTCAAGCGGGTTGCGATCTTGGACAGGCGGTCACAGGCCGCCCAGCACATCGCGCTGGTGTAGGTATGCACTTCGGTACGGCCACGGAATTCCCACAGGCCGGCATCCGGGACGTCGTGCAGGGCGAAGGCCTGCTCGCCAAGAGGCTCCAAGCGCGCGTAGGTATGCGCATCGCCCGGGTCCTGCAGACGCTGGTCGAAGAACAGCTGGGTGGAGGCCAGCACCACGCTGCCGTAGACATCGTGCTGGCGCTGCACCCAGGCCAGGTTGCCGCGGCGCACCGGGCCCATGCCGCAATAGCCGGACAGCGTGGTGACTTCTTCCTCATCAAGCTCGGCTTCGAAGCCGATGCCGTATAGCGGCTGCAGGCTGCCATCGCTGGTGGCCAGGTTGAAGATGTAGCCGAGGAACTGCTCCATCGAACGGGTGGCGCCAAGGCGATTGAGTGCACGTACCACGAAGGCGGCATCACGCAGCCAGCAGTAGCGGTAATCCCAGTTGCGGCTGCTGCCGGGGGCCTCCGGGATGGAGGTGGTCATCGCCGCGATGATGGCGCCGCTGTCCTCGTACTGGCACAGCTTCAGGGTGATGGCGCTGCGGATCACCGCGTCCTGCCATTCCAGCGGCACCGACAGGTAACGCACCCATTCGCGCCAGTAGTCGCGCGTGCGCTGCATGGCCTCCTGCACATAGCCACTGAGCGAGCGGTTGAGCGATTCATCCACACCCAGCACCAGGTGCACGCGGTGGTTGAGCACGAACGGCAGGCCGTCACGCACGAAGCGCACCGGTACATCGGTGGTCAAGCGCAGGACATGGTCCGGCAGCAGCCAGCGGATATGGTTGCTGCCCCAGGTGGTTTCCGGTTGGCGCGCGCCCCAATCGGCCAACGGCCGCGCGCGCACGATGATGCGTGGGCTGCCGGACAGCGGCGTGACCTGGCGGATCAGGCTGACCGGGCGGTAGAAGCGGTCGTTCTGGCGCCAGCGCGGGGCGAAATCGATGATCTCCACCGCGCCGCCATGCTGGTCGTACAGCACCGTGCGCAGGATGGCGGTATTGGTGAGATAGGACTGCTCGCTGTCGCGGAAGTCCTCCAGCTCGATGCCGAAGTCACCGCCGGGGTGCTGGTTGGGGCCGAGCAGGGCGCAGAAGGCCGGGTCGCCATCGAAGCTGGGCAGGCAGCTCCATACCACGCGCGCCTGTTTGTCGATGAGCGCACCGAAACTGCCATTGCCAACTACGCCAAGGTCGAGGGTAGCGTCTTGCATTGCTTACTCCTGGTTGCGCGGACGCCGCTGGCGCCGCTGTTTCCTCCGGGTGGGTCAGGTAGTGGCTGCGCGCAGCCAGGCGTGGACGGCATTGATATCAGGCAGGGCGGAGCGGGCATGGCTGTCGCCACGCTGGCCGACCAGTACGCCGAGGCCGCCTGCAAGCTGAGCTGCGTGGAAGCCGTGTTCGTCGGTGAGGTCATCGCCGATGAAGATCGGGCGCCGGCCTTGGAAAGGCGGTTGTTGCATCAGTTGCTGCAGTGCGCGGCCCTTGTCGTGGCCACTGCCGACAAACTCGATCACATGATTGCCGGGTTGCAGGCGCACGCCGGGCAGCTGCGGCAGCGAGGCATTGGCAAAGGCGATCACTGCCGCGCCCGCGTCGGGCGCGTTGCGCCAATGCAATGCCAGGGCCTGGCCTTTGTTCTCGATCAGTACGCCGGGATGGGCATGTGCCAGCTGCATCGCGCGCTGGTGCAGTGCATGCAGCCAGCTGGCGGTATCGGTTTCGGCAAGCGCAGCATCGGCGGCGGTGAGCAGTTGCGCGCCGTGCAGCCCGGCCATCGGCAGCTGTAGTGGCGCGAACATTGTCTGCAGCTGGCCGACGGGGCGCCCACTGAGCAGTGCCACCGCACCGCCCAGACGCTGCTGCACGCTGGCCAGCAGCGTGAGCAGTGGGGGATCGGGCACTACCTTGTCCGGGTGGTCGGCAAAGGCGAGCAGAGTGCCATCCACGTCGAGAAACAGTGCGTCGTCATCTGCCAGCGCCGGAGGGTGCGGTCGCTGTAGGTCATCAAGCATGCGGACACTATGCCGCAGCGGTTGTTACAGGAAGGTCATTTGGGGTGAACGGTTTGGGTTTACGTGTCTTAAGAGCGCCCTCACCCCAACCCCTCTCCCGCGTGCGGGAGAGGGGCTGGTGGACTACGAGTGCGCGTGATGCGCGCCCCTCTCCCGCCTGCGGGAGAGGGGTTGGGGTGAGGGCAAGCTTCTGCTCTTTACCCAATGCAAAGGATCACCTGGTAACCGCAAACTCGATCCGCCGGTTCTGCGCACGGCCTTCTTCACTGTCATTGCTGGCGCGTGGCTTTTCCTGGCCATAGCCCTTGGCAGTGAGCGTATCGGCGGCAACCCCCAGTTCGGCCAGCTTGGCCACCACCGCATCGGCGCGCTGCTGGCTCAAGGTCACGTTGGCAGCGGCATCACCGGTGTTGTCGGTATGCCCACCGACCTCGATCCTGGTGCCCGCCGGTGCCTGCTTGATCGCGTTGGCGGCGCTGGTCAGCGTCTCCATGCTGTCGCGAGTGATGGTGGCCGAGCCGGTGTCAAAGTAGATGTTCATCAGGTTCAGCGCCTTGACCAGGTCAGCACCGCTGAAACCGGCTTTGAGTCCGGCCAGTGCCGACGCTGCGCGGTCCCACAAGCCACTGATCTCGAAGCCGCCGAACAGACTGCGCAGCTTGTCGCTCACCGCGAAACGATCGGATTCGGCCATGCCGCTGGTGTCGATGCTGAGTTTGTCGCCATCAAAGCCGAACTTCAGCCCCTTGGCCTTGAGCTCGGGCAGCGCGGCGATCAGCTTGTCCAGCCAGTTGGCAGGCAGGGTAGCGGGATCGACGCTGATATCACCGGACAGGTTGTTCTCGCCGTAGGTGGCCTTGAGAGCATCCCATAGCCGCGTCTTGTCGGCATCGGCGGCAACCCGGCCGTTGACCATGACCTTGCCGTCCATATTCTCGAAGCCAAAGCGGGCATTGGCCTGGGCGGCGGGTTCGGGTTCGGGTGTGGGTGCGGGTTGCGCGGTTGTTGCTGGCGCGGGCGGCGGCGGGGCGGCGGCTTCGTCCTTTTTGCAGCTGCGGAACAACAGGAAGGCCGCAATCAGGATGATCAGCGGAATCAGCCATTTCCAGAAACCACCGGATGCTGCCGTTGCCGGCCGGGTGCCACCGCCGCTATAACCTGCGGCGGGCGTTGTGGTGCCGAACCATCGGTCGTAGTCGGCCGGGCGCGCGCTGGGGATGCTGCCGCCCTGGGTCAACTGGCCGACGATCTTCGGCAGCAACCAGGCACCGGCCATATTCACCGCGGCAGGGGGAATGCCGAGTTTGCTGGCGATGCCGCTGGCCAGGTTCTGGCCGAAGCCGGCGCTGAACTGGTCCGGCTGCAGGACGTTGTCGCCGGGAGTGGTGCCTATCCAGGAGGCGAACAGCGTGTCCAGGCCTGCGTCATCAAAGCGTTTTCGCAGCCCGGCAAAGCCACCGTAGGCGGGATCGAAGATGGTATCGACAAGCTGGCGTACCAGACGCCCTGCGTTGTCGCCAAGATGAAAGCGGCTGGCCGCTTCGCGAATCAACGACTCGAACATATACGCCTCCGCAATGGATGACCGGGCTGGAATGTGCCGGCAGACGTAAGGAGCGCTCTGTGCTGTTAAAGCTGGATGAATTCGGGGGTTTTGGACTAGAGCTTCCCTCTCCCCAACCCCTCTCCCGCAAGGGGAGAGGGGCTAGTGCACTACGAGCGCGAGCAATCCGAGCCCCTCTCCTGCGTGCGGGAGAGGGGTTGGGGTGAGGGGAAGCTTTTAAAAAGCCATCCCCCCGAAAAATCAGAACGTAAACCGCACCCGCCCATACCAATAGGCGCCATTGCTGCCGATTGGCGACAACACGTCATACGGCAGGTTGCCGAAGTAGTAGATGTCTTCGTTCGACTTGTCCGGGTAGTTGTCGGTCAGGTTCTGCCCGCCGATCGCCACGCTCCACTGCGGCGTGATGCGGTACTCGACTTCCGCATCCAGCTGCCATTCGGCCTGGTAGGTCTGGGTCGGCACATAACCATCGCCGAAGTCGAACACGCGCTTGGCACTGCCGTGACGGCTGACGCGGCTGCTCAACGACCAGCTGTCATTGGCCCAGCTGGCGGCGAACTGTGCGCGGGTACGCGGTGCGGCGTCGGTCAGCGTATTGCTCTCCTCCACGCCGAACAGCACGTAGTCCGGATTCAGTGCCAGCAACTGCGAAGGCGTGGCGACCACGTTCTTCAACTCGGTCTTGGCGTAACTCCAAGTGCCGGTCAGCAGCAGCTCGCCGTCACCCAGCGACTGCCGCCAGTTGCCGACGAACTCGGCGCCGCGGGTACGGGTATCGGCGGCGTTGACGAAGTAATGCGCGCTTTCCAGCCCACCGATGCCGAATTGTTGCTGCACGAAATCGGTCAGTGCATCGCCGGTGATGCTTTCCGACAGTGCGATACGGTCATCGATATCGATCTGGAACAGGTCCAGCGACAGGTCGAAGTGGCTGCCGATCTGGCTGGTGAAGCCCAGGCTGTAGTTGATTGACTTCTCCGGCTTCAGGTCGCTTGCGCCCAGTGCCCGCGCGATCGGATTGTTGACCGACAGCAGGCGGCCCTGCACCAGCTGGCCACCGGCGGTATAGCCGGTCGAAGTGGATTCGTAGCCGATCTGGCTCAGCGACGGCGCGTGGAAGTTGTTGGAGACCGAACCGCGCAGCGCGAACACCGGCGCGAATGCATAGCGCGCACCCAGCTTGCCGGTCAGCTCGCCGCCGAAGTCCTCGTAGTGCTCATAGCGTGCGGCGATATCGGTGGAGAACTTCTCGCCGAAGGTCGAGGACAGGCTGGTGTAGGCACTGAACACATCGCGTGACAGATGCGCCTCGTCCTGCGGGGTCAGGCCGCCGCCGGCCTGTGAGCCGGTCGGGCGGTCGGTGTAGGGGCCGGCGGCGTAGCTGGCCGGGTCACCGGCACCGGTTTCATAACGCTCGTGGCGGCCTTCGATGCCGAAGCCAAGGCTGTGGCTGTCGTTGGCACGCACGAAAATGCGTCCGAAATCGAGGTTGGCCACGGTCTGGGCGAAGCTGAAATCGGCGGTCTTGAAGCGGGTCGGGCTGGTCGGCCCCAGCGAGGCGTTGAGCGAGTTGCGCAGGCGGTAGGTGAATTCGTTGCGGCCATGGTCGAGGCTGGCATCGTAGTTCCAGTCACCCAATTCGCCACGAGCGCCGGCCACCAACTGCACATCCAGGTTCTCGCCTTCGGAGATCGGGCGGTAACCGTTCGGGTACAGCGCCTTCCAGTTGGCTTCGCCGTCCGGGTAACGGAAGTAATTGGCGCCTTCGGTATCGCGCTGGTTGTAGGTGCCGAAGGCATAGGCCTTGGAGGCGGTGCCGAACGGGATTTCGGCATTGAACCAGGCGTTGAGATCCTTGCTGGCGCCATCGCCCAATGAATAATTGCGCTTGCCGGCCAGGGCCAGATTGTCTGGTGTCTGCGCTTCCCACGGCGGGATCTGGTCGAAACCGGCACGGTTGGTGGCTTCGCGGTTCTTCAGTTCCAGGCCGACGCGCAGGAAGCCGCCGTCGTCGGTCAGCGCGGTGCCGACCTTGGCGCTGAAGTAGCTGGTCTGGCCATCGGTCAGGGTGCGGTCGATCGGCTTGAGGTCGGTGTGGTGCGCGCCGAAGCTGGCTTCGATGGCGCCGCCTTCCGGCGCGTCGTCGAGGATCACGTTGATCACGCCGGCCACCGCATCGGAGCCGTATAGCGCGCCGGCGCCGTCACGCAGCACCTCGATGCGCTTGATTGCGCTGACCGGGATGGCATTGAAGTCGACCGGCGTGGTGCCCTTGCCGATCTTGCTGTCGGTGTTGACCAGGGCGCTGTTGTGGCGGCGCTTGCCCTTGACCAGCACCAGCACATGGTCAGGCGACAGGCCACGCAGCTGCGCGGCGCGGATGTGGTCGGCACCGCCGGAATTGGACTGGCGCGGGAAGTTGAACGAGGGCAGCAGCGCCTGCAGCGCGCTGCCCAGCTCACCGTTGACCACGCCGGCCTTGCGGATGTCCTCGGCACTGAGCACGTCCACCGGTGCAGTGGACTCCAGCACGGTGCGGTCGACGGCGCGGGTGCCGGTGACGATCACCGTGTCCAGGTTGGTGGCCTGCGGGGCGTTCTGGGCAAAGGCGGGGGAAGACAGCGCCAGCGCGATGGCCAGGCCGAGCGGGGCCGAGGTGGGGCGGGACATGCAGACTCCGGAAAGACGGGGGAGGGGAGGGGAATGGCTTGCACTTACATCCATCCGGATGAAGCGATATATTATCTTGGCGTTAACGCCGCTGCCGATGCAAGTCCTGATGGCAATCGGCTGATAACCAAACGCGATATCCGCTGCGGTGCCTTGGATGCCACCGTGTTTTCCCTGTCCGGAGGTTTCCATGAAGTTGCCAGCTGTCCTGTTGCCCCTGCTGTTTGCCGTTGCCGCCAGTGCCCATGCGGCGCCACCTGTCACCGAAACGGCGCCCAGCGCGCAGTTGCATGGCGATGCCGCACGCCCGGCCGAGGCCGCGGGCTGGGTGCGCAGCGAGCTGTACTTCGGCGTGGGTGAGGAGAGTGGCCCGTCCGCACGCGCTCAGACCGACGTGATCAACGAGGCGCAATGGCGCGCCTTCCTGGACAAGGAAGTGACCCCGCGCTTTCCCGATGGCCTGACCGTGTTTGATGCCTACGGCCAGTGGCTGTTCCGTGGCGCGGCCGAGCCCAACCGGTTGCGCACCAAGGTGCTGGTGATCCTGCATGAGGACAGCCCGCAACGGCGCAACGACATCGAAGCCATCCGCCTGGCCTGGAAGCAGGCCACCCGGCACCAGTCGGTGCTGTGGTCACGGCAGCCGGTCGAGGTTTCGTTCTGATCAGCATTGGATCGGCTAGCCTGCGGGCAGCCCCCAACCGCAGATGAGCTTCTCGATGACGCCCCTGATATCCACGTCCCGCTGCCGTTCTGCCGCCCGCGGTTTGCTGATTGCAGCGGTTTCGCTGCTGGCAGCGCCAGCATTCGCGGCAGATGACAGCCAGATCCGCTTCGAGGTAACAGCCGGCGTGAGCGCGTATGCGCGCTTGCTGGGCGACGGCAGCGTGGAGGTGGGCACCAATCGATCAAAGGACCGGCAGGTGCTGGCGGCGTCCACGGATGAGGAGGGTGGCGGCACGCGCCTGGGCCACGCTGACTACAACTTCGACGGCTATCAGGACCTGGACACCAGCGCCACGCTGGGCCAGGTCAACGAGTCTGTCACGGTTTACCTGTACGAGCCGGCCAGTGGCCAGTTCCGCGCGTTGGCCGCACCTGAAGCCCCGGAGATCAGCTGTGAAGGTTTCTGGTCGCTGACCCCTGACCCGGCCACCCGCACGTTGAGCAGCAGTTGCCGCAGTGGACCCATGTGGTACAGCGACATCTACCGCTACCAGGGCAGGCAGGTCTATCTCTATCGATCGATGCGCAACGCCTTTCTTGACACCGAAGCGCTCGCGCGGGTGTTGGCGCTGGCTGAAGTGGACGATGCGGAGATCCTCACGGTGTGGAGCACCTGGGATGCCGCAGGCAAGCGGCTCGAAACCGCCATCTGGAATGCCTTCGATCCGCCGCTGAAGGACGCCCCGATGCCGGGCCGCAGCGCGTCGGTGGTGCCGGACAAGCTGCTGCTGTACAGCAAGGCCGGCGACACCTCGACCAAGCGCTACCTGCTCAAGGGCGACCGCGTCGAGTTGCTGGACGAAGCCGACGGCTGGTTGCAGCTGCGCTACCGCAATCCCCGCCGTGGCCCGGTGCTGGGCTGGGTGAGGCTGCCCAGCAACGAATGATCTGTTCCACTCGCACGCATTTTTCCAGCGTTACCATCGCTCCGCTTTCCTGACGATATCCCCCATGAATTCTTCCGCAGCAACATCCCGCCCACGCTGGTTCGTCACCGGTGATCTCAACGGCTTCTTCGGCCTGGTGGTCGACAATCTGTCGATCCTGGGCTTCATCGCGATGGCGCTGGTCGGCATCTTCCAGTTCCCGGCCGATGTGGTGTTCGGGCGCATGTTCCCGGGCACTGCCTTTGGCGTGCTGATCGGCAACCTGATGTATACGTTGATGGCACGGCGTCTGGCTGCCCGCAGCGGCCGCGATGATGTCACCGCCATGCCGCTGGGGCTGGATGCGCCGACCAGCATCGGCATGGCCTTGTTGGTGCTGGGCCCGGCCTTCGTCGGCTTCAAACAGTTGGGCATGGACCCGCAGGCGGCAGCAATGCTGACCTGGAAGCTGGGCATGGCTTCGCTGGTGGTGATGGGCCTGCTCAAGCTGGTGCTGTCCTTCGTCGGTGATGCGGTTACCCGCCATGTGCCGCGTGCGGCGCTGCTCGGTTCCATCGGCGGTGCGGCCCTGACCCTGCTTGGCTTCCTGCCGCTGATCGAGAGCATGCGCCAGCCGCTGGTCGGTCTGGTCACGCTGGGCGTGCTGCTTTATGTGCTGGTTGCGCGCGGCGTGGTGCCGCTGCGCTTGCCGGGCGTGCTGTTCGCGCTGCTGGTTGGTGTTGCGCTGTATTACGGATTGGGTGCCGCTGGCGCGCTGACCGGCTTCCAATGGCCGCCGGCCATCTCCTTCGCCGTGGCCTTGCCGCTGCCGACGCTGGGCTTTATCGACGGCCTGCCGCTGACCGTGCCGTATCTATCGCTGCTGCTGCCGTTCGGCCTGCTGATGGTGGTGGGCGGCATCAACGTGGCCGAGAGCGCACGCGCCGCTGGTGACGATTACCGCACCCGCGACATCCTGCTGGTCGAGGCCATTGCCACGCTGATCGCCGGCGTCTGCGGCGGTGTCGCACAGACCACGCCGTATATCGGCCAGCCGGCCTACAAGCGCCTGGGTGCACGCAGCGGTTACACGCTGCTGACCGGCCTGTTCATCGGTATCGGCGGCATGCTCGGCGTGGTTGCCGGGTTGGTGCAGTGGCTGCCGGTGGCGGTGTTGGCACCAATCATCGTCTTCGTCGGCCTGGACATCACCGTGCAGGCCTTCCAGCAGACCAAGCGGGAGCACGCGATTGCGGTGGCGCTGGCCTTTCTGCCGGCGATTGCCTACCTGATCAACATCAAGTTCGGCACCTGGGTGGCGCCGGATGCAGCGGCGGCGTTGTATGCAGCGGTCGACGGCCACGGCCTGTCGGATGTGGCCACGCTGCAGCTGCTGGGCAATGGTTTCATCATCTCGGCGATGATCTGGGCAGCTGCGCTGGTGGCCTTGATCGAGCGTCGCGCTGGCGTGGCGGTAAGCCTGCTGTTCGTGGCTGCGGCATTGAGCGCGTTCGGCGTGATCCATTCCACCGATCCGCGCGGCGGCATCTACCTGCCATGGCAGTTGGAAAGTCTGCGTCAGGCCATCACCTTGCAGGTGAGCGCTGCTTATGCGGTGTTGGCGGTCGTGATCGGCCTGATGTCGCTGCAGAAACAGCGTTGATGCACAGGGCTTGGCTGTACAGGGTCTGAGCCGCTGGGGGAACCCAGCGGGATAAACGGGGTCACACCATCACATGCAATAAAGGTGCAAGTGATGCAGAAGCGCAAAGCAGTGTGGCCCTGGGCAGTGGTTGGCGTCGTCGCGGTAGGCGGCATTGGCTGGTGGTTGTTCCGTGATGATGTGGCGCAGCTGCGGCAGGCAACGGCAACCGTTGCTCCGCCGGTGGATAGCCCGGCTGCGCCGGCCGTCCAACCGCCGGCTAGGCCCGAACCAGCGGCCGAGCCGAAGTATCCGCTCGACGTGGCTGCCGACCCGGCCTTGCCGGCATTGGCCGACAGCGATGCTTCCAGTTGGCAGGCGCTGAACGGGTTGTTCCCTGCTGATGCCTTGGCCGTACTGCTACGCGAACACCTTATCCAGCGCGTGGTCGTGCATGTGGACAACCTGACCCAGCCCAGTCTGCCCGGTTCGGCGATGGCGCTGCGGCCGCTGCCCGGAACACTGCTGGTGGAGCAGCGCAGTGCCGGCGGCGAGCAGCTTGCGGCCGCCAACGCCGCGCGCTACGCCCCGTTCGTGGATGCTTTTACCCGTGCCGATGCGGGCGCCGTCGCGGCGGCCTACACCCGTTTCTATCCCTTGCTGCAGCAGGCCTATCGCGATATTGGCCATCCCGAAGGCCATTTCAATGACAGGTTGGTGGCAGTGATCGACCACCTGTTGCAGACCCCCGAGCCGGCCCGTCCGCTGGCGGTGGAGCCGGACGGCAAGGGCCGCTATCGCTTCGTCGACCCGGCCCTGCAATCGCTGTCGATCGGGCAGAAAGCCTTGCTGCGCATGGATGCCGGCCAGCAACAGGCGGTGAAGCAGCAACTGCGGGCGTTGCGCGCGGCGATCACGCGCGGCTGAGCCGAGCTGCCGCTTGCGTTGGATCAAGGTTGCGGCGACAGCAGCGGGTGATACTGGGGCGGGATTGCGATTGCAGCTGAACAAGGGCGCTATTCACCCTTGAATCACGCCGTTGCAACCGCATCTGAACCAGTATCGCCAGCAATGCTGGCCTCCCAACTTTGAGGAAGAAGACCCATGCGGATGGACAAGCTCACCTCCAACTTCCAGAAGGCGCTGTCCGACGCGCAGTCCCTGGCGGTCGGTCGCGACAACAACATCATCGAACCGGTGCACGTGCTCAGCGCGTTGCTCGACCAGCCCGGCGGCAGCAGCCGGCCGTTGCTGGCCCAGGCCGGCGTCAACGTGCCGGTGCTGCGCGAGCGGCTGGCCGAGTCGCTGGAGGCGCTGCCCAAGGTGTCCGGCCAGGCCGGCAACCTGTCGATGGGCAATGACCTGAGCCGCCTGCTCAATACCACCGACAAGCTGGCCCAGCAGCACAACGACCAGTTCATCGCCAGCGAATGGTTCCTGCTGGCCGCCGTCGACGACGGTGGCGCGGCCGGCATGGCGCTGCGTGCGGCCGGTGCCGACAAAAAGAAGATCGAGGCCGCCATCGACAAGCTACGCGGCGGCGAGACCGTGCAGAGCGAGAACGCCGAGGAACAGCGCCAGGCGCTGGAGAAGTACACCATCGACCTGACCGCGCGCGCGGAGAGCGGCAAGCTTGACCCGGTGATCGGCCGCGACGAGGAAATCCGCCGCACCATCCAGGTGCTGCAACGCCGGACCAAGAACAACCCGGTGCTGATCGGCGAGCCCGGCGTGGGCAAGACCGCCATCGTCGAAGGCCTGGCCCAGCGCATCATCAATGACGAAGTACCTGAAGGCCTGCGCGGCAAGCGCGTGCTGTCGCTGGACATGGGAGCGCTGATCGCCGGGGCCAAGTTCCGCGGTGAGTTCGAGGAGCGCCTGAAGGGCGTGCTCAACGACCTGGCCAAGAACGAAGGCCAGATCATCCTGTTCATCGACGAGCTGCACACCATGGTCGGTGCCGGCAAGGCCGATGGCGCGATGGATGCGGGCAACATGCTCAAGCCGGCGCTGGCGCGCGGCGAGCTGCACTGCATCGGCGCGACCACGCTGGACGAGTACCGCCAGTACATCGAGAAGGACGCCGCGCTGGAGCGCCGCTTCCAGAAGGTGCTGGTGGGCGAGCCCACGGTCGAGGACACCATCGCCATCCTGCGCGGCCTGAAGGAGCGCTACGCCGTGCACCATGGCGTGGAGATCACCGACCCGGCCATCGTTGCCGCGGCCACGCTGTCCAACCGTTACATCACCGACCGCCAGCTGCCGGACAAGGCCATCGACCTGATGGACGAGGCGGCCTCGCGCATCCGCATGGAGATCGATTCCAAGCCGGAGGAGCTGGACCGCCTGGAGCGGCGCCTGATCCAGCT
This sequence comes from Stenotrophomonas sp. UBA7606, assembly GCF_002477705.1. Taxonomy (NCBI): domain Bacteria; kingdom Pseudomonadati; phylum Pseudomonadota; class Gammaproteobacteria; order Lysobacterales; family Lysobacteraceae; genus Stenotrophomonas; species Stenotrophomonas sp. UBA7606. Next base: position 20,874 of record NZ_DLJW01000082.1, read on the forward strand.
CAAGATCCAGCGCGAGATGCTGAAGAAGGAGAAGGACGACGCCTCGCGCAAGCGCCTGGCCGACCTGGAAACCGACATCGACACGCTGGAACGCGAGTTCTCCGACCTCAATGAAATCTGGAAGTCGGAGAAGGCCGCATTGCAGGGCGCGACCAAGATCAAGGAGCAGGTGGAGAAGGCCAAGCTCGACCTGGAGGCCGCGCAGCGCCGGCAGGATTTCGCCAAGATGAGCGAGATCCAGTACGGCGTGCTGCCCAACCTGGAAAAGCAGCTGCAGGCCGCGCAGGAGATGGAGCGCAAGGACTTCAAGCTGGTGCAGGACAAGGTCACCGACGAGGAGATCGCCGAGGTGGTCTCGCGCTGGACCGGCATTCCGGTCAGCAAGATGCTGGAAGGCGAGCGCGACAAGCTGCTGCGCATGGAAGACATGCTGCACAACCGCGTGGTTGGCCAGGAAGAGGCGATCCGCGTGGTGTCCGACGCGGTGCGTCGTTCGCGCGCGGGGCTGTCTGACCCGAACCGTCCGAGTGGTTCGTTCCTGTTCCTGGGCCCGACCGGCGTGGGCAAGACCGAGCTGACCAAGGCGCTGGCCGACTTCCTGTTCGATTCATCCGACGCGATGGTGCGCATCGACATGAGCGAGTTCATGGAGAAGCACAGCGTGTCGCGCCTGATCGGTGCGCCCCCGGGTTATGTCGGCTACGAGGAAGGTGGCTACCTGACCGAAGCGGTGCGCAGGCGCCCGTACAGCGTGATCCTGCTGGACGAGGTGGAGAAGGCGCACCCGGATGTGTTCAACATCCT
>NZ_DLJW01000086.1:0-69083 GCF_002477705.1 Stenotrophomonas sp. UBA7606
GGCGGCGGCGGCGGCGGCGGTGGTGGCGGCGGCGGAGCGTCGACCAGCGTCACCATGACATTGCGTTCCTTCTCCGCAGCGGCCTTCGGGGCCACGGCAGGAATCAGAAGCATCATCAGGGCTGCCAAGTGCAGTGCGATTACAAATGCGATACCAGCGATACGGGGCCAGCTCAGACCCTTATCCTTCTGGCTGTCGTCATACCTGTGGTGGAAGACCAGTTGTTCCGTCATGCGCCAAGAACTCTTTAGTGGGGTCGGGGTGGTGGTGGTGGCCACCCCTGATTCAGCGGTGCATGACACCGCAGGAACCTCCAAGCTTATACCAATCCTGACCAGCTGCGCATCTTAAATACAGCTGTTCAGGCGTTATTCCTGCTTACTTCAGGTTGATGATTTTGTTTGCATCTGCCGGGTTTTTGACACCCTTGGCCAATGCGTCACGGGCTGCCTGCTTGGCTTCCGGGATGCGCCCTTCCGAGTGCAGCACCTTGGCCAGATTCAGGTAGGTTTCACCATCCTTGGACAGCGGTGCGGCCTGACGCCATGCCTCGATCGCCTGCGGGATCTGCTCGCTGTAATAGTACGACTGTGCCAGTGCCAGGTAGGTCTGGTAATCCGGCTTGAGGATGCCCTTGGACATGCCCTCGTTGATCACCGCAATGACGTCCCGTTCCTTGTTGTCGGTGTTTGCGTAGATCGAGTACAGCTGCTTGTACTCGCGCTCTTCGGTGAGCTGTCCAGCCGCGCGCAGCTTGTCCATCACTGCTGCAGCCTTGTCCATCTGGTCGGCCTGCATGTACATGCTGGCCAGGTTGAGCTGGGCCTTCTTGTCCGCCGGGTTCTTGGCGGCCAGGGCCTCGGCTTCCTTGACCGCTTCACCGGTCTGGCCGGCTTCGGCATAGGAGGCCATCAGCAGTTGGTTCCAGTTGTCCTTGGGCTCGGGCGAGGCGGCGATGGCCGCCTTCAGCACCGGGATGGCCTCGGCGTACTTTTCGGTCTGGTACAGGGCCTGGCCCTTGATGATCAGTTCTTCCGGCTTGTTCGACTTGGACTCGGCGAAGTACTTGTCCAGGTTGGCCAGGCCTTCGGCGTACTGCTCGTCCTGCAACTGCAGCTGGGCCAGCATCAACAGCGCCTGGTAGTGGCCGTTGTTGTCCAGCTGGTTCAACGTCAGCGCCTGCTGCAGGTACTGCTTGGCACCGGCGTTGTCATCCAGGTTGTAGGCGGCCTGCGAAGCCAGCTGGTTGGCAACGGCCTTGTCGTAATCGTTGGCATCAGCGGCAGCGATGATTTCATCGGCCAGCGTGCGGGTTTCTTCGAATTCCTGCTTGTTGTAGGCGGCGAACAGCTTGTTGAGCTTGCTGCCCATCTTGGACGAAGCCTTGCCCTTGGGATCTTCACGGGTTGCTTCCGGGAACAGCACTTCCGCCTTCTCGCTGCCACGGTTGCCACGGCGCTCGCTACGGTCGGAGGAACGCGACTGGGCCACGGCGTCGGCCACCACCACACCACCCAGGGAGGCGGCGATGAGGACAGAAAGCACGGCTTGCTTATGGCTGCGGAAGATCATGGTTCACCTCGATGGAACCGCCGTGGCGGCAGAATTCGGACTATTCGGAAAGAAACCGAGCACGCAAACGTAGCAGAAATTATTTGACGGAGAAATCACTTCCGTTGGTGTACTGCAACATTTTCCGCTGTTCAACCACACCGAGGCACGATGCCGGACTGCCTAGCCTGCTGATAGACAGGCTGCAAAGCACCTACATCGCGCTGCAATTCGCGGATACGGTTGGCGGGATCCGGGTGGGTGGAAAGCCATTGCGGGGAGCGATTTCCGCTGGCGGCCATCATGTTCTGCCACAGGTTCACCGCCTGTGAGGGGTCGAAACCCGCGCTGGCCATCAGCCGCTGGCCGACCACGTCGGCCTCGCTTTCCTGGGTACGCGAGCCCGGTAACAGGAAAGCCGCCTGCGCGCCCATGCCACCCAACTGGTTGACCGCGCTGGCAGCGGTGTCGCCATAGGCCGCGCCTGCGAGCGCTCCCAGCACGGACAGACCTGTCTGGGCACCCATCTGGCGGGTGATGCGTTCTTCGTGGTGACGGGAGATGACATGGCCGATCTCATGGCCAATCACCGCAGCCAACTGGTCCTGGTTCTTTGCCACGGTGAAAATGCCGGTATTCACTCCCACCTTGCCGCCAGGCAGGGCAAAGGCATTGGGTTCCTTGTCGGCGAAGACCGCCGTTTCCCAACGTACGCCACGGTATTGTTGCGGCAGCTGTGCCACCAGCGCGTTCACCACGCACTGCACATAGGCATTCTGCTTGCCGTCACGGCTGAGGGTTTCCTTGGCCTTGGTTTCCGCGAACGCCTGGGCCCCTAGCTGGTCGAGCTGTTGCTGGCTCACGCCGCCGACAACCTGCTTGCGCCCGGTGGGCGAGGTGGTGGTCGCACAGGCGGCAACCAGCAATGTCATTGCAATGGCCAAGCCAACTGTCTTCATGGCGGATCCCCCAAGGTTCATGGCTGCAGTGTGCGATTGCCTTGCTTAATTTTTCGTCAATCGCTGAACGGGCCTACTGCATGCCGAACAGGATCAGCGCAGCCAACGCGATGGCGTTGTTGATGGCATGCGCGGCAATGGCCGCCCACAGCGTGCCGGTCTTGCGGTAGACCCATGCGAACGCCGCGCCCATGCCGCCGTACACCAGCCAGAGCTGCAGCATTTCCGGCAGGCCATTGGGGCTGGTACCAGGGATCTCATGCACCAGCGCAAATGCGGCGCTGCTCAGCACAATGCCCAGCCCCGGCTTGCCTGCCGCCCATAGGCGCCCGAACAACACACGGCGGAACAGCAACTCTTCGTAGGCAGGCGCCAGCACCACCGCAAACAGCAGCAGGAACAGCGGATAGCCCGCCCAGGCCTGCTGCATCAGATGCAGGTTGGTCGGTTCGGGCTCTATGCCCAGTTGCTTGGCCAGCAGGCTTGCGCCACTGGTGCCGGCAAACACGCAGCCGGCCACCAGCACGATCCAGCCCCAGGTCGAGGCGCGCCGGATGGCCTGCAGCGACTGGCTGCGCTCGGCCGCGCTGGCACGGCGGCGCAGGAAATACAGCGCCAGCGCCGCTCCGCCGGTGGCCACAAGGGCGATCAACATCTGCGCCAACGCACCCGGCGCCCCCATGGCTGAAACCAGCGCCTCGCCGGCCGGCATTGGCAGGCCGTTCTGCTTGGCCTCGCGCACCACTTCCACGCCACGCCACATGCCCCAGACCAGGCTGGAAGCCAGGCTCAACGCCAGCAGGATGCCGACGCCCATCACCAGGTCAAGCAGGAATCCCCCTATCGGCGAACCCGGGCGGGAAGGTGGCAGTGCAGGGGATGCGGCGGTAGCGTTCTGGAGGGGAGTGGAAATCGGCGGAGGTGTGGACATCGCGGATCCGGAGGAGAACAGCAGTGAAAAGAAAACGGGCGCCGGTTGAGGGCGCCCGCTTCGGCTCTTGCCTGGCTCAGATATCCAGGTTCATGACCTTCAACGCGTTGGTTTCGATGAAGTCGCGGCGCGGCTCCACCACATCGCCCATCAGCGTGCTGAAGATCTGGTCCGCTTCCACCGCATCTTCGATGCGGACCTGCAGCAGGCGGCGCGTATCCGGGTTCACCGTGGTATCCCACAGCTGCTCCGGGTTCATTTCACCCAGGCCCTTGAAGCGCTGGATCTGCCGGCCCTTCTTGGCTTCTTCCATCAACCAGGCCTGGGCCTGGGCGAAACCGGTGATCTCACTGCTCTTGTTGCCGCGGTTGATGGTGGCGCCTTCGCGCACCAGCCCATGCAGCAGCTGCGATGCCTGGTGCAGGGCACGCAGTTCACCGGATTCGAACGCGGCCAGCGGCAATACCTGGGTGTGCTCCTCGCCCATGTGGCGACGGGTGACCAACACGGCGGCCGGGCGATGGTCGTTCGGCTCCTGCAGGACCAGGCTGAAACGCGGCGTGCCCAGGCTGCCCTGATTCAGGCGTTTGGCCAGCGCGTCTAGGCCTTCACCTTCACCTGCATTGCGAAGGTGTTCCAGGTCCATCGGGGTGAAATCGACCAGCGCTTCAAGCAGGTTGCGGTCATAGCGGTGGGCGTTGCGCTCAATGGCATCCTGCGCCGAAGCGTAGGTCATCAGCAGCTTTTCCAGTGCCACGCCTTCGATCGGCGGTTCACCGGTGGCCGGGATCAGCGCTGCGTTCTCGACCGCGTTGTTGGCCAGGTAGGCGTCCAGCGCCGGGTCGTCCTTCAGGTACAACTCGGTCTTGCCCTGCTTGATCTTGTACAGCGGCGGCAGGCCGATATACACGTAGCCACGCTCGATCAGCTCCGGCATCTGCCGGTAGAAGAACGTCAACAGCAGCGTACGGATGTGCGCACCGTCGACGTCGGCGTCGGTCATGATGATGATCTTGTGGTAACGCAGCTTGTCCGGGTTGTACTCGTCACGGCCGATGCCGGTGCCCAGCGCGGTGATCAACGTACCCACCTGGTCGGAAGACAGCATGCGGTCGAAACGCGCACGTTCCACGTTGAGGATCTTGCCGCGCAGCGGCAGCACCGCCTGGTTCTTGCGGTTGCGGCCCTGCTTGGCCGAGCCACCTGCCGAGTCACCCTCGACGATGAACAGTTCGGACAGCGCGGGATCCTTTTCCTGGCAGTCGGCCAGCTTGCCCGGCAGGCCGGCGATATCCAGCGCGCCCTTGCGGCGGGTCAGGTCACGCGCCTTGCGCGCGGCTTCGCGCGCACGGGCGGCATCGACGATCTTGCCGGCAATGGCCTTGGCTTCGTTCGGGTTTTCCTGCAGGAACTCTTCGAGCTTCGCGCCGAAGGTGCTTTCCACCGCCGGTTTGACGTCGGAGCTGACCAGCTTTTCCTTGGTCTGGCTGGAGAAGCTGGGGTCGGGCACCTTCACCGACAGCACCGCGATCATGCCTTCGCGCATGTCATCGCCGGTCAGGCTGATCTTGGCCTGCTTGGCCACGCCGTTCTGCTCGATGTAGTTGTTGAGCGTACGGGTCAGCGCGGCACGGAAACCGGCCAGGTGGGTACCGCCGTCCTTCTGCGGAATATTGTTGGTGAAGCAGTACATCGTTTCCTGGTAGGAATCGGTCCACTGCAGCGCCGCCTCGACCACGATGCCGTTGGTTTCGCCGGTCACCGCGATCACGTTCGGATGCAGCGGGGTCTTCACCTGCGCCAGGTGCTCGACGAAGCTCTTGATGCCGCCTTCGTAGTGGTAGTCGTCGCGACGGCCTTCGCCGCGCTCATCGATCAAGGTGATGTTGACACCGGAGTTCAGGAACGACAGCTCGCGCAGGCGGCGGGCAAGGATCTCGTACTGGAACTCGGTGTTGCCGTGGAATGCTTTCTCCGACGGCCAGAAACGCACGGCGGTACCGCGCTTGTCGGTGGCTTCCAGCTTGTTCAACGGGGTGCGCGCTGCACCGTCGCCGTATTCCTGCTGGTAATGCGAGCCGCCCTGGTAGATGTCCAGCATCAGCTTCTGCGACAGCGCATTGACCACGCTGACACCCACGCCGTGCAGGCCGCCGGAAACCTTGTAGCTGTTGTCGTCGAACTTGCCGCCTGCGTGCAGGACGGTCATCACCACTTCGGCAGCAGAGACTTCGCGGTCGAGCTTCTGGCTCATCTGCGCATGCTTGCCGACCGGGATACCACGGCCGTTATCGGACACCGACACCGAGCCGTCAGCGTGGATGGTGACCACCACGTTGTCGGCATGGCCCGCCAGGGCTTCGTCGATGGAGTTGTCGACAACCTCGAACACCATGTGGTGCAGGCCTGTGCCGTCATGCACGTCGCCGATGTACATACCGGGACGCTTGCGAACAGCCTCCAGGCCTTCCAAGGCGGTAATGCTGTTGGCGTCGTAATTGCCGTTGTTGACCGGGGTGTTCTGTTCTTCGCTCATTGCGCTTGCCGTAGGCTCCGCAGGTCATGCGCCGTTCCGTGGAACGGGCATGAGAGATAGGGGATGACGTTCCGATTATACCTGCCGGGGGAACTTCCGCCCTGAAGGCTCAGTTCACCGCCGTGATTGCGCCATGTTCCACGTGGAACACTGCCGCCGGACGCAGTTCGTCCTGCAGCGCGGCCGGGGTTTCAGTAGCGGTGATGAAAATCTGCGCAGGCGTCGCCGACAGGTAGTGCAGCACGCGCTGCTGGTGGTTGCGGTCCAGCTCCGAGCCCAGGTCGTCCAGTGCAATCACCGGCCATTCCCCACGCTGGCTGGCGTAGTCATCGGCCTGGCCCAGCAGGCAGGCGAGGGCCGTGAGCTTGGCTTGGCCGCGCGACAGCGCATCCCGACCGGGAATGTGGGCGAAACCCACACTCCAATCGGCCCGGTGCGGTCCTACCGAGGTGTAGCCGGCATTGCGGTCCCGTTCGCGGGCCAGCAGCAGGGCGTCGCCCAGGGACATTTCGTGCCGGCGCCAGCCGGGCTGCAGCTCCAATGCGTTCAATTGCAGCCCCGGCGCCAGATCCGCCGCAATCGCGACCGCCCGGTCCTGCAGCCGCTCCAGATAGTGCTGGCGGCGGGACGTGAGGGGAGCGCCTGCTTCAGCCAGCTCCCAATCCCAGGCATCGAGCTGTTTTCCGGGCGCGCCCATCTTCAACAAAGCATTGCGTTGCTTCAAAGCGCGGGTATAGCGCCGCCACAGGGGAAGAAAGTCAGGTTCCACGTGGAACAATCCCCAATCAATGAAGCGGCGGCGCGGTTCGCTGCCCCCACTGACCAGGGCGTGGCTGCCGGGTTCAAAGGTCACCACCGCCAGCGCTGCGCAAAGATTGCCCAATTGCGGCACATCTTCCCCGTCCAAGCGGCCTTTCCAGGCCTGTCCGCTGTGGCGCAGGCCCGCCCGCCGGGTGGAAACGCCCAGTTCTGCGTCGTTGCGCTCCTGCCATTCGACAAAAACGTCCAGATCGTCGGCGCCATTCTGCACCAGGCCATCGCGAACGCGGCCGCGAAAGCTGCGGCCATAGGCCATCAGATGCAGGGCCTCCAGCACGCTGGTCTTGCCCGCGCCGTTGGCGCCGGTGATCAGATTGATGCCGGGGCGTGGAGCAAGCTCCACCGAATCGAACCGACGCAGGCGGTTCAAGGCAACACGGACGATATGCATTGAGGCTCGACAGAAAACGACGCAAGCACGGAGGCATGGCTGGCCCTGCGCAGCTTAAAGCATCCGTCGCCATCCATCAGCGAGCGTGCCACGTGGAACAAGCGCTCATTTCTTCAAATCTGAAGCGCGCACAGGGGGACTGCCCTGCAGATTTCAAGAAATCCGCGCTGTTTTTAGAACGGGATAGGTCGGGGCACAAACCCTGTGTATAAGTGGGGCAATCTGTGGATAAAAAGGGCTCATTTCTTCCAGAGCGTTCTTATCCCGAGATATCCACAGGCTGGAAGCCCACTTTTACAGGGGGTTTCAGCAACAATAATTCAAAGTAAAACAATAACTTAAGCTAGTTTTACATAAAATCTGCTCCTACCATCACCACCAAGCTTTTGATTTATTCTCAGATTTAAAGCATAGAGCTGAGAAAAACGGCAGCCAGAAACGGCCAAAAGCCGGGGCTTGGATTTCTCGAATTCTGGAGACGAGACGGCTGCCCTGGGTTTCAGATTTCACGAAATTCGCAGTGTGCTGCCGCCGGCTGACCGAGGGAGTGTGCTCACGCGTCTGGACGGTTGGCTCGCCAGGCCAGATTTCTTGAAATCTGATTAGCCTCCCAGGGATTAGTGCCGTGGATTTCACGGTTTGAACGCTGATTCCCATGCCCTTGATCCGTTGATGGCATGGATTCAAGCCAAGGACTGAGCCAACTGGGCCAGATGCAGGGAAGCCCTGGCCGCGGCGAAGGTGTTCAACAGCGCCGGCAACGAAAACCGTCACGAACTTGGAGGGCTGAAGCAAACCCGAGATAGCGAGACCCGCTGGCGGACAGGTGACTGGGATCTGGCAGATCTCCGAAAACGGATCCGAGATTCTGCCGGGCCTGCGTTATCCGAAGGGCAGGGCAGCCTTGGACTACGCGCCAGACTGCGGCATTGCCGGAAAGTCGAACGTACCCCGGGCTTTGCGCAGCAACTGCTTTCAACAGCTGCCGGCCCCGCTTCGCCAGAAGCTGGGAAACGCGGATAGGGAATACAAAGATCATGGCGCGACATGGTGGTTCCACGTGGAACCTGGCGCAGGATAGAGGCCACAAAAAAGCCCGGCATTGCGCCGGGCTTTCGTGTTCCACGTGGAACCTGCAGGTCAGAGACGCAGCGGCATCACCACATGACGCGACTTCTCGCTGCTGGCTTCGCGCACCAGCGCCGAGGAGTTGGAGTCGCGCAGCTGGATGACCACATGCTCGTCGCGCAATGCCGACAAGGCGTCCAGCAAGTAGTTCACGTTGAAGCCAATGGCCAGATCGCTGACCTGGGTGTCGGCTTCGATTTCTTCCTGGGCTTCTTCCTGCTCCGGGTTGTGCGCGCTGATCTTGAGCTGGCCCGGGGTCACTTCGACGCGAACGCCGCGGTACTTCTCGTTGGAGAGAATTGCCGCACGCTGTAGCGAAGCGCGCAGGGTTTCGCGCTCAACCTTCACTTCGCGATCGGCGCCGATCGGAATCACCGCCTCGTAATCCGGGAAACGGCCGTCGATCAGCTTCGAGGTGAAGGTGACATCGTCGCGCTTGACGCGGACATGGCTGCGGCCGACTTCCAGTTCGACTTCGCGGTCGCCGCCTTCCAGCAGGCGTTGCAGCTCGGTAACGCCCTTGCGCGGCACGATGATCTGGCGCTTGCCGGTGCCGTTTTCCAGTTCGGTCTCGCACAACGCGAGGCGGTGGCCATCGGTGGCCACGCAGCGCAGCGTCTTGTCGCGCAGATCGAACAACAGGCCGTTGAGGTAATAGCGGACGTCCTGCTGCGCCATTGCAAATGCAGTGCGCTCGATCAGCTCCTTCAACGCGGACTCGGCAACGGCCACACGCTCGGTGGCTTCAACCTCGTCTACCGACGGGAAATCATTGGCCGGCAAGGTGGCCAGGGTGAAGCGGCTGCGGCCGGCCTGGACGGTGATCTTTTCGCCCGTCTGCGAGACGGTGATGCGGCTGCCGTCGGGCAGGGCGCGGATGATCTCGAACAGCTTGCGGGCCGGAATCGTGGTTTCGCCATCCTGGGCATCTTCGACCGCAATGCGGGAGACCATTTCAACTTCCAGGTCGGTACCGGTCAGCGAAAGCTGGCCGCCCTGGACCTGGACGAGGAAATTGGCCAGAACCGGCAGAGTCTGGCGGCGTTCAACCACGTTGACGACCTGGGCCAACGGCTTGAGAAAGGCTTCGCGCTGCAGTGTGAAACGCATGTGGTTTCGTGCCCCTATGCTTTTAAAAGATGTGGGTTAAATCAAAAGCTTGGTGGTGCTGGTAGAGCCAGATTTGGTTTAAAACACACCCAAGTGTTTGTTTTCAAAGGGTTTAAATGCATCGAAACCCTCTGTATTACTGCCCCGGAAGGGGTGGGTGAAGCTGTGGATAAGTTTTCCGGTTTTGCAGGCCGCTTTTTTATCCACAACTTTCCCAACGTCTACCCCCGAATGATGCACCGTTTTGTGCGATGACGCCTGTGTGGCGTCGATGCATCATTCGTCCGGCTTCTTCCCACCCCGGTGTACCGATGGCTTATTCGCTGAGCTTCCTGATGAGCTTGTCCCAGTCCTCGCGCAGCTTGCCGTCGGTTTCCATCAGCGTGCGGATCTGGCGGCAGGCATGAAGCACCGTGGTGTGGTCACGGCCAGCAAAGGCGTCGCCGATTTCCGGCAGGCTGTGCTCGGTCAGCTCCTTGGTCAGCGCCATCGCCACCTGGCGCGGCCGCGCCAGCGAACGGGTGCGGCGCTTGGACAGCAGATCCTTGATCTGCAGGCCGTAGTAGTCGGCAACCGTTTTCTGGATGTTGGGGATACTGATGGCCTGCTGCTGGGCACGCAGCAGGTCGCGCAGGGTTTCCTGGGCAAACTCGGTGGTGATCGCGCGGCCGGTGAAATTGGCGCGGGCGGTCAGGGTGTTGAGGGCCCCTTCCAGGTCACGCACGTTGGAGCGCATCTTCTTTGCGATCAGGAAAGCCACGTCATCCGGGATCTCGGCACCGCGCTCGCGGGCCTTGGCCAGCACGATGGCAGCACGGGTCTCGAAATCGGGCGGCTCGATCGCCACCGACAGGCCCCAGGCCAGGCGCGATTTCAGGCGTGCTTCCAGACCTTCGACCTCACGCGGGTAGCGGTCGCAGGTCAGGATGATCTGCTGCTTGCCGTCGAACAGGGCATTGAAGGTGTGGAAGAACTCTTCCTGGGTGCGGTCCTTGCCGGCGAAGAACTGGATGTCGTCGATCAGCAGCGCGTCCACCTGCTGGAACTGGCGCTTGAACTGGTCCATGGTTTTTTCCTGCAGCGCACGGATCATCGCGCTGAAGAACTGTTCCGAACGCAGGTACAGCACCTTGGCCGCCGGGTTGGCCTGGCGCATCGCATTGCCGGCTGCCAGCATCAGGTGGGTCTTGCCCAGGCCGGTGCCGCCGTACAGCAGCAAGGGGTTGTGGGCACGGTCGCCGGGTTTCTGTGCCGCCTGGAAGGCAGCGGCCAGGCCCAGCTGGTTGCTGCGGCCTTCGACGAAATTGGTGAAGGTGTAGTGGGCGTCGAGGTTGCCGTTGAACGGCACCACCGGCGCCGATACCACAGCACTGCTCGAGGGGGCCGGGGCCGGCGGCGCCGGTTCGGGCGCGCGCGGTCGCGAACCGATTTCCAGCATTACCTCGCTGAAACCGGCGAAATGGGCAAGCAGTTCACTGATGCGGGACAGGTAGCGCTCGCGCACCTGCTCGACAATGAAGGCATTGGGCGCGTACAGCACCAGACTGTCGGCGCGTTGGTCGGCCTGTAGCGGCTTCAACCAGGTGTGGACATCTTCGGGCGGGAATTCCGCCTCGAGACGTTCTAGGCAAAGTGACCAGGCATCCATCAGAAATAATCGTCAAAGGCCTGTGCGCCGGGCGCGGAACGCCGCCTGGCCACAAGCCGGAAAAGGAAAAGTGGATGGCGCAGACTACCACCGCCGGGCCAAACCGGGAATGCTTGTCCCGAATTTATTCACAGGCTCATCCACAAGATGTACACCGGCCTGTGGATATCGTCCTCAGCCAATAGTTGACGGCACCCCGGATGGGTCTATAGAATTTCCGGTTCTTTCCGTCCACTTCATACAGGTGCCCCAATGGCCACCAAGCGCACGTTCCAGCCCAGCAACCTCAAGCGCAAGCGCGATCACGGTTTCCGTGCTCGTATGAAGACCGCCGACGGCCGCAAGATCCTGTCGCGTCGCCGCGCCAAGGGCCGCAAAGTCCTCAGCGCTTGATTGCGTTGCCGCGTGAAGCGGCAAGCGCAACACCGATCGTGATCAGTACCTGCCCGCGCAAGCGATTCCCTCGCTCTGCGCGGGTTCGTACGCGTGCCGAATATACAACGGTCTTCAACGGCGCCCGCCGTGTATCCGATCCCTTGATGACACTCCACTGGTTGAAAGGGGATAGCCCCGCTCGACTGGGTTTGGCTGTGTCGCGCAAGGTGGATACGCGTGCGGTCGGTCGTAACCGTATCAAGCGTGTGTTGCGGGATGCAACACGCCACCTGCGGTCGTGCCTGAAAGGTGGCGATTACGTCATCGTGGCCCGGTCGGCGGCCAAGACCGCCAGCAATCAACAGATCCGTGAGGCGTTCGAGCGCTTGCTGCGCCGCGCCGGCGCATTGCCCCCTGTAGCTGCGGGCGGCACAATGCCGCCGCACGAGGGCGCTGACGCCCCTCTTCCTTTGAACGTACCGGATACTTCTTCCGGTCGAGCCGAGCCTGCCTGCTGATGAACCAGACCCGCGTATTCCTGATTTTTGCCTGGCTGATGGTAGCCGTGCTGCTGTGGATGGAATGGGGTCGCGAGAAGAACGCGCCGGACCCGGCCACCGTTGCAGCCACCCAGCCCGCCGTACCTGCCGCCACCGATGCCGACCTGGCACCGCCGCCGGCGGGCAACGTGCCGCAGGCAAACGTGCCAGGGCAGGCCCCGGCCGCCACAGCCAGCGTTGAAGCGGCCACCGCCGCGCCGCGCGTGACGGTCACCACCGACGTGCTCAAGCTGGTGCTGGATGGTCGCAGCGTGCTCGACGCCGATCTGCTGCAGTTCCCGCAGACCAAGGCTGCCGGCAGCCCGCCGGTACAGCTGCTCACCGAAGACAAGGCCCATCCTTATAGTGCGACCGCCGGTTGGGCCAGCCAGTCCAACGCGCCGGTGCCGGGTGCCAGCGGCTTCCAGCCTGTGCAGGGCAGCACCGAGGTGGTGTTGGCTGAAGGCCAGGACCAGGTGCAGGTACCGTTTGTCTGGAGCGGCCCGAACGGCGTCAGCATCCATCGCACCTTTACCTTCAAGCGTGGCGATTACGCCATCGGCGTGAAGGATGAAGTCGTCAATGCCGGCACCGCGCCGTGGCAGGCCTATGTGTTCCGCAAGCTTGACCGCGTGCCGACCATTGTCACCCGCGGCATGACCAACCCGGATTCCTTCAGCTTCAACGGCGCCACCTGGTACAGCCCGGAAGAGGGCTATGAGCGCCGCGCGTTCAAGGACTACCTGGACGACGGCAACCTCAACCGCACCATCACCGGTGGTTGGGCGGCGATGCTGCAGCACCATTTCTTCACCGCGTGGATCCCGCAGGCCGACCAGGCCGCGCTGTACCTGCTCTCGCAGAACGGCCCGCGCAATGTGATTGAAACCCGTGGCCCCGGCTTCACCGTGGCGCCGGGCCAGAAGGTCAGCACCGAGGCGCGCCTGTGGGTGGGCCCGAAGCTGGTCAACCAGATTGCCAAGGAAGACGTGAAGGGCCTGGACCGCGTGGTCGATTACAGCCGCTTCTCGATCATGGCCATCATCGGCCAGGGCTTGTTCTGGGTGATGAACCAGGTGCACAAGCTGGTCGGCAACTGGGGCTGGGCCATCATCGGCCTGGTGATCCTGTTGAAGATGGCGTTGTTCCCGCTGGCCAATGCGCAGTTCAAGTCGCAGGCCAAGATGCGCAAGTTCCAGCCGCGCATCGCGCAGCTGAAGGAGCGCTACGGCGACGACAAGCAGAAGTTCCAGACCGCAATGATGGAGCTGTACAAGAAGGAGAAGATCAATCCGCTGGGTGGCTGCCTGCCGCTGCTGATCCAGATGCCGATCTTCTTCGCCCTGTACTGGGTGCTGGTGGAATCGGTGGAACTGCGCCAGGCACCGTGGCTGGGCTGGATCCAGGATCTGACCGCGCGTGACCCGTACTTCATCCTGCCGATCATCAACATCGCGGTGATGTGGTTCACCCAGAAGCTGACCCCGGCTGTGGGCATGGACCCGATGCAGCAGAAGATGATGCAGTTCATGCCGCTGGTATTCGGCGTGATGATGGCCTTCATGCCGTCCGGCCTGGTCCTGTACTGGGTGGTCAACGGCGGCCTGAGCCTGCTGCAGCAGTGGTGGATGATCAAGAAGCACGGCGAAGACGCGCCGAGCAAGGTGATCGAAGCCAAGTAAGCAAAAGCCCGCCGCAAGGCGGGCTTTTCGCATGTGGGGGAGGCGACCGTAGCCCGGGTAAGCGCAGCGCACCCGGGAAGCAGGAAGCAATGGATTTCGCCGGCGCCGCTCCAACAGTCCCGGGTGCGCTGTGCTTACCCGGGCTACGAGGCTGGGCCAGATCACGGGGAACCGGCCAGTTGGCCATCTGTAGGAGCCGCGCCGCAGAAGTCCTCGGTATTTGTGCCATCGGGTGTTGCACCTGCGTCGCGGCTGACGCCGCACCCCCACACAACGGAACCGTAGCCCGGGTAAGCGGAGCGCACCCGGGAAGCAGGAAACCAATGGATCTTGCCGGCGCCGCGTCAACAGCCCCGGGTGCGCTGCGCTTACCCGGGCTACGGTGCTACGTGCAACTGAAACGTGGACGCTGGCAGGTGGCGGTAGAATCACCACGTCTGCTGCACCTCCCACCCCGAGCCTGCCATGCCCCGTTCGTTGTCGCGCCGCCTGACCTTGCCTGCCGTGTTGCTTGCCGCGCTGACGCTCGTGGGTTGCTCCGATCAGAAGGAAGCAGCTACCGCCACGCCAACGCAGGCCAGTGCACAGGCCGCCGCCGCGGCAAATCCGGCGGCAGCGCCGTTGTTGACTGCATTGCAGAAACAGTTGGACGGGCACCGCCGTATCGTCGTGTTGCTGGCCGACGAAGCGCAGCAATCGCCGGCCGACCGCCAGACCTCCAGCCGCATTGGCCAGCAGCTGTTCCATGACGGGTTGGAGCAGCGTCAGGCCATCGCCGCGCAGTTCGACGCCTTGCTGCGCGATCCCAGCCCGCAGCGCTTCGCTACCCTGGGCACGGTGCTGGATTACATCGAATCCTCGCCCGAGCTCTACGATGCAGACCGCCTGGCTTTCCGCGAAATACTGCGCGAACTGCATCAACGCGTCGGCGCGGACTCCTCGCTACCAGCGGTAAAGCTGCACCAGCGTATCGGCGAAGACCTGGACGCACTCGACGAGATCGAGCGCAACTACAACCAGGAACTGACCCGTATCTTCAGCCGCTTCGAACGCACCCGTGCGGTCGAACTCAAGCGCGAGAAGTGGGACGACTATGTCGCCCACCTCAACACGCTGTACACCCGCGACGCCATCCTGCGCGACTTCGGCGTGATCGAGCCCTACCCGATGTCGATGCAGGACAGCGACCGCGAAATCTTCGGCCGCGACCTGCCCGCCAAGACCGTGGTGCTGACCTTCGACGATGGCCCGCACAAGGCCTATACCGATGAAGTCGTCGCCATCCTGCAGCGCTATGACGTGCCGGGCGTGTTCTTCGAAGTGGGCCGCAATCTCGGTGCGGTCGAGGCCGATGGCAAGGTCAAACTCGGGCCGATGGCCGGCATCAGCCGCAGCCTGATGGAGCATGGCTATGCGGTCGGCAATCACAGCCTGACCCACGCGCAGCTCTCGCGCACCACCGGCGATGCGCTGCGCCAGCAGGTGCTCGATACCGACACCTTGCTCAAGGGTGTGGATGCCAAGCGCGCACCGCTGTTCCGCTTTCCGTATGGCGCGCGCAATGCCGAAGGCCTACAGCTGCTCAACGAAGCCGGGCTGAAATCCATCATGTGGAACATCGACTCGATGGATTGGGCCGACCCGGTGCCCGAATCCATCGTGCAGCGCGTGGTCGACCAGGTGCAGAAGGAACAGCGCGGCATCATCCTGTTCCATGACATCCACGACCGCGCGGTGAAGGCGCTGCCGCAGATCCTCGACAAGCTGATTGCCGATGGCTACCAGTTCGCCGGCTGGAACGGCCGTGATTTCAGCGTCAGCCGTGCGCGCAAGGGCGCGGCCGCTGATACCACGGTCACCACCGGCTACGAAAAATCCTGGGCCATCGTCATTGGCATCGATGACTACGCCAAATGGCCCAAGCTCGAATATGCCGGCCGTGACGCGCAGTCCATTGCTGACACGCTGACCGGCCAGTTCGGCTTCCCGTCCTCGCAGGTGATCGTGCTGAAGAACCAGCAGGCCACCCGCAACAACATCCTGGCCGCCTTCCACGACCGCCTGGCCGATGAGCGCACCGGCAAGAACGACCGCGTGTTCGTGTTCTTCGCCGGCCACGGTGCCACCCGCCAGCTCGCCTCCGGCCGCGACCTCGGCTACATCATTCCGGTGGACTCGGACCCGAACGAATTCGCCACCGATGCGATCGCGATGACCGACATCCAGAACATCGCCGAGAGCATGCAGGCCAAGCACGTGCTGTTCGTGATGGATGCCTGCTACAGCGGCTTGGGGCTGACCCGCGGCGGCAGTTCGTCGTCCTTCCTGCGCGAGAACGCACGCCGCAGCGCGCGGCAGATGCTGACCGCCGGTGGTGCCGACCAGCAGGTCGCCGACAGCGGCCCGAACGGCCATTCGGTATTCACCTGGGTGCTGCTGCAGGCCCTGGCCGGCAAGGGCGACCTCAATGGCGATGGCCTGATCACCGGCACCGAGTTGGCTGCGTATGTGGCGCCGGCGGTGTCGGCGGTATCGCGGCAGACCCCGGCCTTTGGCAGCCTGCCCGGTTCGCAGGGCGGCGAGTTCGTGTTCCAGGTGCCGGACAGCCAGGAATTCCTCAACGCCGATACCCGCCAGCTCTCGGCTGACGCCATCGCCCTCAATACTCGTGTCGATGCCGTGCAGGATGCCAAGCCTGCAGGCAAGACAGAGGCGCCAGTGACGGTTGCCGATCTGCAGGGCGGCAAGAGCACCCTGGTGGTGCCGGCCGCGGTACCGACCTCGGACCGGCAGCGCGCGCAGCAGGCCAATGATCGCGGCCTGCAGCTCTACCGCGAGAAGCGCTACGACGAGGCGGTGGCGCAGTTCACCGAAGCCTTGAAGCTGCGTCCGGACTTCGCCCAGGCGGCGAACAACCTCGGCTTCGTCTATTACCGCCAGCAGCGCTATGCCGAAGCTGCACGCTGGCTGGAGAACACCTTGAAGATCGATCCCTCGCGCGCGGTGGCCTACCTGAATCTTGGCGACGCCTACTTCAATGCCGGCGACAAGGCCAAGGCCAAGCAGGCCTATACCACCTACCTGGAGTTGCAGCCGCAAGGCAGCGGCGCCGCCCAGGCCCGCGCGCAACTGCAGAAGCTGTAAGCCATGAGCGACGTGTCCACAGCCCAGACCATTGTTGCCATCGCCAGCGGCGCTGCTGCCGGCGGCGTTGGCATGCTGCGTGTCTCCGGTCCGCAGTCACTGCGGATTGCCGTTGCATTGGGTTGTGCACAGCTCAAGCCGCGTCACGCCCACTACGCCAGGTTCCGCGATGACGCAGGCGAGGTCATCGACGACGGCATTGCCCTGTACTTCCCCGGCCCGCGCAGCTTTACCGGCGAGGACGTGGTGGAGCTGCAGGGCCACGGCAGCCCGGTGGTGCTGCGCCAGCTGCTGGCCCGCTGCATCGAACTGGGCGCGCGCCAGGCCCGCGCCGGTGAGTTCAGCGAGCGGGCCTTCCTCAACGGCAAGCTCGACCTGGCCCAGGCCGAAGCCATCGCCGACCTGATTTCCGCTGGCGACGTACGCGCCGCCCGCGCCGCTCGCCGCTCGCTCGATGGCGTGTTCTCACACCGTGTGGAAGAAGTAGGCGAGCAACTGGTGCGGCTGCGCATCCATGTTGAAGCTGCCATCGACTTCGCCGACGAACCGCTGGACACGTTGGGCGGCGCGCAGGTGCGCGCCGGCATCGAACAGGCCAAGGCTTTGCTGGCGCAGCTGCGCATCGACGCCGAGCGCGGCCGCAAGCTGCGCGATGGCCTGCATGCGGTGCTGATCGGGCCGCCGAATGCCGGCAAGAGCTCGCTGCTCAATGCATTGGCTGGCAGCGAGCGGGCAATCGTCACCGATATCGCCGGCACTACCCGCGACACCTTGCGCGAGACCATCCGCATCGACGGCCTGGAGCTGGAACTGGTCGACACCGCTGGCCTGCGCGAAGGCGGTGACGCCATCGAACGCGAAGGCATGCGCCGCGCCCGCGCCGAGATGCAGCGCGCCGACCTGGCCATCGTCGTGCTCGATGCCCGTGAT
Organism: Stenotrophomonas sp. UBA7606; assembly: GCF_002477705.1. Classification (NCBI taxonomy): domain Bacteria; kingdom Pseudomonadati; phylum Pseudomonadota; class Gammaproteobacteria; order Lysobacterales; family Lysobacteraceae; genus Stenotrophomonas; species Stenotrophomonas sp. UBA7606. The sequence goes on from NZ_DLJW01000086.1 coordinate 17,744, forward strand.
CCGGAGGCGGGCAGGGCCGCGATTGGCGATGCCGCCGCACAGGCCACTCGCCAACTGTGGATACACAACAAGTCCGATCTGCTGTCGCAGTGGCCGCAGGAGTTGGGCGAAGACAGCATTGCCCTGTCTGCTGCCAACGGCCAGGGCCTGGAGCAGCTGCATGCACGCCTGCGCGAGATCGCCAGCCACGGTGCGGGCGAGGGCATGCAGGGCGAGTTCTCCGCGCGCCTGCGCCATGTCGAAGCGCTGGCCCTGGCCAGCGAACACCTCGACGCGGCCGATGGGCAACTGCACTACGACCAGCTGGAACTGGCTGCCGAGGAACTGCGGCTGGCGCATGATGCGCTCGGCGAAATCACCGGCCGCATGACCGCTGATGATCTGCTGGGCAGGATTTTTTCGAGCTTCTGTATCGGCAAATGATGCTGGCCTGAAGTGAACGGCCCGCAGGGGCCAGGCAACGCAATAGTCAGGAGGTAGTTGATGTTTTCGCACATCGTGGTGGGGGCAAATGACATCGAAGCGTCCAAGGCGTTCTACGACGCGCTGCTTGCCACGCTCGGCGCCAAGCCGGGCTTCATCGATCCCAAGGGCAATATCGTGTATCGCCACGGCGGCGCGCTGTTGATCGTCGGCCACCCGCGCAATGGCGAACCGGCCACGCATGCCAACGGCGGCACGATCGGCTTCAGCTGTGCCAGCGCGGACGTCGTGGATGCCTGGCACGCGGCAGGTGTCGGCAATGGCGGGGTGAGCGTGGAAGACCCGCCGGGGCCGCGGCAAAGCCCGTTCGGCCCGCTCTACCTGGCCTATCTGCGTGATCCGGCCGGCAACAAGCTGTGCGCCACCCACCGCCCGGCGCAGGCCTGAGCATGGTTTTCCCCACTGGCGGCGCGGCTGTGGACGCGCCGTCAGTTACTGACAGTTCGGTCTGCCCCCGGTAGTCTTGGCGCCGTTACGGGATTCCCCCGCCAACGGAGTCGGTCCAATGCGCCATTGATGCCACCGTCTTGAAGACGGTCCCAATCACTCCCTGCTGCCGATGGCGGCCGGGTGCTTCGGGCATCGATGGAAAACCGCATGACAACTCCCCTCTCGGTGACGCTGGACAGCGTCGCGTGGCACACGCCCGATGGGCGCTGCCTGTTCTCCAACCTCACGGCACAGTTCGACAACCGCATTACCGCGCTGGTCGGGCGCAATGGCGTGGGCAAAAGCGTGCTGGCCCAGTTGTTGGCCGGGCAGCGCACACCCAGCGCCGGCCGCTGCCGGCGTATTGGCCGCGTCCACTATCTGGCCCAACAGGTGCAGGTACTGCCGGGGCAACGCGTTGCAGAGCTGGCGGGAGTGGCCGGGGTGCTGGATGCCTTGGCCCGTATCCGCGCAGGCAGCACGGCACAGGTGGACTTCGACCAGGTGGGCGAGCAATGGACGCTGGCTGAAACCCTGCAGCAGGCGCTGGCCGATGCCGGGCTGGAGGGCGTGGATGCCGACACGCCGGTGGATCACCTCAGTGGTGGCCAATGCATGCGCGTAGCCCTGGTGGGAGCGCTGCTGCAGCCGGCCGAGCTGCTGATCCTGGATGAGCCCAGCAACCATCTGGATCTGGCCGGCCGGGAGTGGTTGCTGGCACAGCTGTTGGCGCGCGGGCAGGGCGTATTGCTGGTCAGCCATGACCGCCTGTTGCTGCAGCATGTGCAACGGGTGCTGGAGCTGGGCCCGCAGGGGCTGCGCAGTTATGGCGGCAACCACGCCTTCCATGCCGCGGTGCGCGAGGCAGAGCAGGCCGCCGCCGCCGAGCTGCTGCAGCAACGCCGGCATGCCCAGCGCAAGGGTGAACAGGTGCTGCGTGAGCAGCGGCAGCGGCTGGAACAACGCAGCGCGCGTAGCAGCCGCGCCGCTGCCAATGCCAACCAAGCGCCGATCCTGCTGGGCCTGCAACAGCAACGCGCCGAGGCCAACACCGGCAGGGCCAGGCAGGCCTTGCAGGAGCGCCAGCAACAGTTGCAGGCCGCCACCGTCGCGGCACTGGCCGGTATCGAGGCGGCCGCGCCGGTACTGCTGCAACCCGCGCTCGACGGCAACGGGCCGGAGTGGGTCCTGCGCTGCGACAACCTGCAGTTGCCGCATGTTGCCGGGCCGCTGCGTACGCTGGACTTCGCATTGCGGCGCGGTGAACGGATGGCGATCACTGGCGCCAACGGCAGTGGCAAATCGACCCTGTTGAAGGTGATTGCCGGGCAGCTGCCCGCCGTGGCTGGCAGCTGCAGCGTGCAGGTACCGCTGGCCGTGCTTGACCAGAATCTGCAGCAATTGGCGCCCGCCCACAAGGCCGTGCAGGCATTGCGGGAGCGCAATCCGCTGCTGCCCGAGGGCGAGCTGCGCAGTCGTCTTGCCCTGCTGGGGCTGGATGCGGCCCTGGTGCAGCTGCCCAATGTCCAGCTCAGTGGCGGCCAGCGCCTGAAGCTGGCGCTGGCCTGCGCACTGTACGCAGAACCTCCGGCACAGCTGCTGCTGCTCGATGAACCCGGCAACCACTTGGACCTGCCTGCCCTGCGCGCGCTGGAGCAGCTGCTTTGCCAGTACCGGGGCAGCCTGCTGGTGGTCTCGCATGACGAGGCCTTCCTGCAGGCCATCGGCGTGCACAGCCGGCTGCATGCCGGTGACCAGGGCTGGCGGCTGCAGCGCGACTGAGGGCGTCTTTCTTCGCGCGGTCACATGCGGCGGTCACACTGGGCACCTTTCGTGATTGGAGTAACGGCAGTGCGAAGCTGGGCGTGGTTGGTGGCGGTAGGCGTGGGCGTGGCATCCTGCTGGGCAATGGAAACCTCGGCCGCCCCTGCCTATCCCAACGTGCCGGTGTATGCACATCGCGGTGCCAGCGCGCTGCTGCCGGAACACACCCTGGCCGCTTATGCACAGGCCATCAGCGACGGCGCCGATTACATCGAGCCGGACCTGGTGATGAGCAAGGACGGGGTGATGGTGGCCCGGCATGAGAACGAGATCGGCTCGACCACCGATGTGGCCAGCCATCCGGAGTTTGCGGATCGCCACACCCGCAAGCAGATCGACGGGCAGACGGTGGAAGGCTGGTTCACCGAAGACTTCACCGTTGCCGAGCTCAAGACCCTGTACGCGCGCGAGCGCCTGCCGCAGATCCGCAGCACCGCCTTTGATGGCCAGTTCCGCATCGCCACCCTGGACGAGATCATCAGCTTCCTGGTGCAGCAGGCTGGCCGCGCCAAGCGCGGCATCGGCCTGGCGCCGGAGATCAAGCACGGCAGCTACTTCCAGGGCATCGGCCTGCCGATGGAAGACAAGCTGCTGGCCAGCCTGCAGGGCAACAGCTACACCAAGGTCGCGCCGATCCTGCTGCAATCCTTTGAAACGGCGAACCTGCGACAGATCCGCGGCAAGCTGGGCAGCACCAGCAACATCCGCCTGCTGCAGCTGATCGATGCCGGCGACGACCGACCGGCCGACGTGGCACTGGCCGGCGGCAGCCTGACCTATGCACAGATGATGACCCCGGCCGGGCTGCGCGACATCGCCGGCTACGCCGATGCGATCGGGGTGGAACGACGCGCGCTGCTGCCCCTGGATGCCCAAGGCCAACTGGGCACGCCCACGCCGCTGATTGCCGACGCGCATACCGCTGGCCTGCAGGTGGTCGCCTACAGTTTCCGCCCGGAGAATCCGTTCCTGCCGCCGGCCCTGCGCCAGGGGGCGGAGAACGCCCGCAACCCGGAGGCCGCCGTGACTGAAATGCGGGCCTACCTGCAGGCCGGCATCGATGCCTTCTTCACCGATGACCCGGCGCTGGGGCGGCGCGCGGTGGACGGGACCTGAGCGAGGCGTAACATCGTTGCCTGCCATGCACAGCGAGGGGGCAGATGATGCGCATCCACTGCAAGCGCGTCTATGAACCGGCCAGTGGCAGCGATGGCCAGCGTTTCCTGGTGGACCGGTTGTGGCCGCGCGGGGTCAGCCGCCAGGCCCTGCAGGCCAGCTGGTTGAAGGAGGTGGCCCCCAGCGACGCGCTGCGCCGCTGGTTCGACCACCGTCCCGAGCGCTGGGAAGAATTCCGCCGGCGCTACTGGCAGGAACTGGCCGCACACGCCCGTTTGCTGGCACCCCTGCGGGATGCGCTGGACGCCGGTACGGTCACCCTGGTGTTTGCCGCACACGATGAACAGCACAACCAGGCGCTGGCCTTGCGCGATTACCTGCTGGCCCATCCCCGGCGCCGCCGCTGAGACGTCAGGTTTTATGCCGAATTCGGCAAATTGACACCTGTTCGCTGCAAAACCCCCTGCATTGGCGGGTTTTTCTGGATTTGCTGCACTGCGTTACGCCACACTCGGGCGCTTCCTGAATCATCACGAACCGAGAGGTCCGCATGCAGTCCTGGCTCCGGCGCAAGCCCATCGACCAGCTTACCGAACACGAGGAAGGGCGCCGCCTGATCCCGTCGTTGAGCTGGCCCCATCTGGTCGCACTGGGCATTGGCGCCATTGTCGGTACCGGCATCTATACGCTGATCGGCGTGGGCGCGGACAAGGCCGGCCCGGCCGTGCTGCTGTCCTTCATCATCGCCGGCGTGATCTGCGCCTGTGCGGCACTGGCTTATGCCGAGCTGTCGACGATGATGCCGGCTGCCGGCAGCGCCTACACCTACAGCTACAGCGCGCTGGGCGAGACCATTGCCTGGGTGGTGGGCTGGAGCCTGATCCTGGAATACTCGCTGGTGGTGAGCACGGTGGCGGTCGGCTGGTCCGGCTATTTCGTCGGCTTCCTGGAATGGCTGCACACTTCCTTTGGCTGGAACGTGGTGTTGCCGCAGGCGCTGGCGGCCGGCCCGCACGTGGAAGGCGGCTTCCTCAACGTGCCGGCCATCGTCATCACCTTCGTGGTGGCCGGCATGCTGATGCTTGGTACCCGCGAGAGCGCGACGGTCAACGCCATCCTGGTGGTATTCAAGCTGATCGCACTGGCGGTGTTCGTGGCGGTTGCGTTGCCGGCCTTCAACGCCGAGAACCTGCAGCCGTTCATGCCCTATGGCTTCCCCAAGTCGATCAGCGCCGATGGCGTCGAACGCGGCGTGATGGCGGCGGCGGCGATCATCTTCTTCGCCTTCTATGGCTTCGATGCGATCTCCACTGCGGCCGAGGAAACCAAGAACCCCAAGCGTGACCTGTCGATCGGCATCATCGGTTCGATGATCGGCTGCACCATCATCTACCTGCTGGTGGCGTTGGCTGCGGTCGGTGCGATGAGCTACACGGTGTTCGGCAAGAGCGCTGAGCCGTTGGCGCTGATCATGCGCGAACTCGGCCACGGCACTGCCGCGCTGGTGATCGGCATCGTCGCCATCATCGCCCTGCCGACCGTGTTGCTGGCCTTCTTCTACGGCCAGAGCCGCATTTTCTTCGTGATGTCGCGTGATGGCCTGCTGCCGCGTGGCCTGTCCAAGGTCAACCAGCGCACCGGCACGCCGGTGGTCATCACCCTGTTCACCGCCGTGCTGGTTGCTGCGCTGGCCGGTGTGGCGCGGCTGGATGAAATCGCCGCGCTGGCCAATGCCGGCACCCTGGCTGCATTCACCGCCGTGGGCCTGTGCCTGCTGGTGCTGCGCAAGCGCGAGCCGGGCAGGGCACGCACCTTCCGCACGCCGTTGGCCTGGGTGGTGGCCCCGGTGGCGATCCTGGGCTGCATCTACCTGTTCGTCAGCCTGCCGTCGCGGACCCAGCTGTGGTTCCTGGCCTGGAACCTGCTGGGGCTGGTGGTGTATGCGCTGTACAGCCGCCGCAACGCGGTGCTCGGACGCAGCAAGTAATCCACAGGCTGTTGTGGATAAGGCAGGGAGCGGGCTTCGGCCCGCTTTTTTTTTTGGGGTTTGTGGGTTCTGCTTGAAGAGCACCCCTCCCCAACCCTCCCCTTGCCTGCGGCAAAGGGAGGGAGCCGCTTTTCCCCCTCCCTTGCGCGCAGCGCAGGGGAGGGTTGGGGAGGGGTGCCTTTGCCTTTGTCTTAACGCTTCAAAGCCTTGAAGCTCCCCCTGTGGATAACCCACTTGTCCCCAACCAAGTTGTGGATAAAAACAAAGCGGGCACCAAGCCCGCTTCGTCATTCCACTTGTCCACCAGCGTGCGCTCAGGATTTCTTCTGTGCCGCCGCATAGTCCTGCGCCTGGCGCATCACCCGCAGCACGTTGCCGCTCCAGATGTTGGCGATCTGCGCGTCACTCAGGCCACGGCGCTGCATCCACGCGGTGATCTTGGGCAGGTCGGCCGCATCTTCCATGCCGGTCACGCCGCCGCCGCCGTCCCAGTCCATGCCGATGCCGACATGGTCCGGGCCCACCACGTCGAGCATGTGGCCGAAGTGCTGGAAGAAATCATCAAGTGTGGCCTTGCGCCGCGGGTACTTCTGGTCGAGCTCGGCCATGGCCTTGCGCAGTTCCACGCCCTTGGCCATGGTCATGTTTTCCCACCCGCCCAGGCGCTTCTCCAGTTCCTCTTCGGCCTGCTTGCGCTCGGCGCTCTTGGTCTCGTCGACCAGGTAACCACCGTAGGCATTGGCCTGTACCACGCCACCCTTGGCGGCCAACTGGCGCAGGCGCGCGTCGTCCAGGTTGCGCGGGTGGTTGAATACCGCCTTGGCCGAGCTGTGCGACAGGATGAAGGGCACCGGCATCATCTCGATCAGGTTGTCGAACACCGCGTCCGAAGCATGCGACTGGTCGATCACGATGCCCAGCTTCACTGCCTCGTTGACCAGCGCCTTGCCGGCGGGGCTCAGGCCGTTCCACTCGGCACCCTTGGGATCGGTGGCCGAGTCGGCGAACTCGTTGTTGGCGAAATGCACCGTCGACATCAGCCGCAGGCCGGCTTTGTAGTAGTAGCTCAGCAAGGTGGGATCGGCGACCAGCGGGCTGCCGTTCTCCATGCTGATATAGACCACACGCTTGCCGGCCGCCTTGATCCGCGCGGCATCGTCAGCGGTCAGGGCCAGCTGGAACTTGTCCGGGTTGGCGGCCAGCATCTCGTGGATTTCCTGCATGCGCTGCAGGCCGTGGTCGCGCTCGGCGATATGCGCGGCCGGGCTGCGGTCGCCCTGGTCGGTGTAGATGGCGAAGAAGCCGCCATCCAGCGCGCCTTCGACCATGCGTGGGTAGTCCACCTGTGACAGCGCGTTGTGGTCATGCCGCTGCATGATGTTGAAGCCGGCGCGGCCAAAGTTGGCCGGCGTGTCCAGGTGCGAATCCAGCGTGAGCAGTTTCTGCTGCAGGGCGGTGGCCTTGCCCAGCTCAGCCTGGCTGAACTCCACCGCCGAGGCAGCCAGGGGCAAGCACAGCGACAGCGATACCAACACGGACAGGGGACGCAGGGTCATGGAGCCTCACCGGATTCGGAAAAAACCGACCTTAACGCCAGGCGCGTGGCGGCAGCCAGTGACCTACGGCACGGACCGCAATCCGTGCGCTCAAGGATCGTCTTCGCCCGCCTGTGTATAAGCGGTCCTGCTTACTGCACCTCGCACTGCACCTGCAGCTGCAGCTGTGCATTGACCGGAAAGGCGCCCAGGTTGAGCCCGGCAGGCAGGAACACATCGGACGTTGTCGCCGGACAGGTTGCGCCATTGCTGGCACTGCAGCTGCTGACGCTGCAGTTCTTCAGGCCGGCACCAGGGGTGTCGCGCAGGATGGCGCCGCTGCCATCGCCAGGCCCGGCGTTGCTGGCCACCACGGTGTAACGCGTGGCGGTTCCCGAAACCAGCGAGGTCGCCGCATTGGTCTTGCGTACCGCCAGGTTGGCGCCAGCCTTGTTGGTGAACGTACAGACGATGTTGGCCCCTGGTACCGCCGCCGTTGCCGGCAGGGTCAAGCGGCGATTGGCCAGATCCACGTTGGGAGCGACACCTGCGGGCAACCCCGCGCACTGCACATCCGCCAAGCTGTATCCCGCTGTCTGCGCTTCGGTGACAGTCGTGGCGGTGTTCAGGCTGGCGAATACCTGCGGGGGGCCGGCGATGGCCTGGCCGGCAGCGGTAGTGGTGATGCTGTGGGCGTTTATGCCGTTGTTGCCGGTAAAGCTGAAAGCACCCACGCCGCCCTCGCTGATCTTGCGCAGGGTGAGCGCCGGCTGCGGCGTATTGGTTATCGTGCAGGTGTACTGCGTGTTGGCAGCAACGTTCAGGCTCCAGTCCGGGCCACTGCCCGTGGGTGTCACGGACTGTTCCGAGCCGTTCAACACATAGGCGGTGCAGCTGATGTTCTTGCTGTAGTTGCCGATGGCCGCAGCGCTGCCGGCGGCCATGGCGTCGCGCAGCGTATGTGCCCCGGTGTTCACCTGGGCGGCGCCGGTGCTGGCCTGCTGGCCAGTGCCGGCACCGCTGGTGGAGGCAGCACGTACCACCGAGTTGCCCTGCAGGATGGAAACGGTGAACTGATCGTCGCTGGAAATACGACCCGCCACGTTCTTGTTGATCATGATGGCCGGCACCGGGAACACCACCGAGCCTTGGCAACCGGCCGAGCTTGCCGCTGCTGCGGGGTCACGGAACTGGGCGGCAGGGATGACGTCCGCCGCTCCGCCATTGATGGAAGCGTGCTGCCAGCGCAGACGGTTGAAGGTCAGGCCGCCGGCATTGACCCAGTAAACGCGTATCAGGGCGCAGCTGTCAGGTGTTGCTGCGTTGAAGCTACCGATGGTGCGATAGGTGGTTTCGCCGGCCGTATAGCTGCTGAGTGCACCGACAGGGACGTCATAGGTGGCGCCGCGGTAATTGGTATTGGTGTAGCTGGAGGACAGATTGACCTCCACCGCGTCGTCATGGGCGACGCCCAAGGTGTAAGTGCCAGCATAGGGAAAGCGGATCAGTGAATAGATCACCTTGCCCATGGCGTGGTTACGGCAGGCAGCGCTGGCTTGCCCAGCGGTGGTGCGGTTGTCGCACAGCCCATTGCCGTCGATCACATTGCGGAAATCGATGTTGCTGGAACTGCCAGTGCGTACCGCATTGCCTGCGTTGACAGAGACTGCGCGCAGGGCGTTGACGCCAGCCAGGGTGTGATCGAAGGTAGGTGCCGAGGCGGGGCCACTATAGGTTGTGTTGGCCAGGCCGCTGCTGTTGGCGATGCCGCGGTAGTCCTCCCAGCGCACGCTCTGGGCGGCCGCAGGCAAGGTGAGAAACAGCAATATCAGCACCAGGCCGGAGCCGAGGCTGTGCAGGTTGGAAGAGGCGGATACGGCCATTGCCAAGGTCCTTGTCGCGACAGGCGCGGGGACCATCCAACAGGCAAACCAGGGCACAGGAAAACCACGGCGCAGTGCCGTGGTTGGTCGCTTGCTCCCCCCGGGCCCGCAGATTGCAGTCCACCGCAAGTGGCGTCAGTGTCCGACAGGGAGTGTGATGAAAGTATCAAAACATGGCGGCGTCCGCGGGCGGAGCCGCCCCCGCCGCGCCCCGTGCTGGGGCCGGTGGGGACATCGCAATGGTGGGCGCGGCGACCGGTTATCAGTCGAGCACGCGGCAGAATACCGCCTTGAGGTAACGCGATTCCTGCACGTGGGCCATGAACGGATGGTCCGGGCCGGCGCCGGCCACCTTCAGGATCTGGATGGTGCGGCCGGAGAAATACGCGGCGCGGCGCAGCATGTCCAGGAACTGGTCCTCGGCCACCAGACCGGTGCAGGAGAAGGTGGCGAACAGGCCGCCGGGCTTGACCACGCCCAGGGCCAGCTTGTTCATGTCCAGGTACTTCTTCAGCGCGGTGATGACCTGGTCGCGGTCGCGGGTCATCTTGGCCGGGTCCAGGATCACCACGTCGTACTGGTCGCCGCGGTTGGCTGCATCACGCAGCCACGGGAAGATGTCGGCCTGCACGAACCTGGGCCTGGCGTTGTTCAAACGCGCATTGCCCTTGGCGATCTGGATCACGTCCTGGTCGATGTCCACGCCCAGCACCTCGGCGGCACCGCGGGCGGCGGCATACACCGCAAAGCCACCGGTGTTGCAGCACAGGTCGAGCACGGTCTTGCCTTCCACCTGCCGGCTCAGCCACTCACGGTTCTCGCGCTGGTCGGCGAAGAAACCGGTCTTGTGCGCGCCGGCCGGGTCGGCGCGGAATTTGATGCCGTACTCGGTGATGACGGCCGGTTCGGTGGTGGTATTGCCGTGGAAATCGAAGCTTTCCTGCTTCTGCACGTGTTCGTCGGCGAAGCTGTGGAAACGGCAGCCCGGGAATTGCTCGCGCAGCGCCTCGTAGATCCACTCGCGGTGGCGGAACATGCCGGCGGCGAAGAACTCGACCACGATCAGGTCGTCGTAGCGGTCCACCACCAGGCCGGACAGGCCGTCGCCTTCGCTGTGGACAACACGCCAGGCATTGGAGATGGCATCCAGCTTGAGCACGTCACGACGCAGCGACACTGCCTGCGCGATCTTCTGCATGAACCAGGCCTGGTCCACCGCCACGTCCGGGTGGGTTTCCAGGATACGCACGGCAATGCGCGAATGGCCGTTGTAGAAGCCGCGGCCAATCCACTCGCCGTCCACCCCGACCACGTCGACGATGGTGCCGGACTTGGGCTTGACGGTCGGCTTCTCGACCAGTTTCTGGAAAATCCACGGGTGGCTGGAGCGCCACGCGTTCTTCAGGCGTACGACGGGAAGTGGGGTATTCATGGCGCTATTGTAGCCGGGCGGCGGGCCGCTCCCGCAGACAGTTCATTGACTGTAACGGCCGCAGGCGGCAATATTTGCCGCAGAAGGGGAGTAGCTCCCAGACGTTGTCGCCGTCAATTCGAGCCGCAAGGCTCCGGTGCAACGGCAGTCCCACCCATCGGGACTGTGAGCAAGACCTTCGCCGCATTGGCGAAGCTCTGTCCCCGGTCTCCCCGATTCCGTGTCCAGCTCTTGGCCTTTGTGGTTCCGAGATACCCCCGTTCACGACCGGAATTTCCCCATGATGCAGACAATTGGTAATCCCTGGCTGTGGGGCGGCTTCATTGCCGTCGTCATCGCCGCGCTGTTGATCGACCTGGTGCTGATGCGCCATGGCGGCCCCCACAAGGTCACCTTCAAGGAGGCCGTGTACTGGTCGCTGGGCTGGGTGGCGCTGGCCCTGGCCTTCAATGCCGGCCTCTGGTACTACCTGCACGAAACCGCCGGCGCGGCGGTGGCCAATGAAGTCGGCCTGCAGTTCCTGACCGGTTACCTGATCGAAAAAGCCCTGGCGGTGGACAACATCTTTGTCTTCCTGCTGATCATGGGCTACTTCGCAGTGCCTGAGACCCAGCGCCAACGTGTGCTTATCATCGGCATCCTGGGTGCCATCGTGCTGCGTACGATCATGATCTTTGCCGGTTCGGTACTGGTTACCCAGTTCCATTGGCTGCTCTACGTGTTCGGCGCCTTCCTGCTGTTCACCGGCTGGAAGATGTGGTTCGCCGCCGGCGAGGAGCCCAGCCTGGACAACAACCCGGCGCTGAAGTTCATGCGCAAGCACCTGCGCATCAGCCACGAGTACAACGGCAACCGCCTGGTCACCGAGAAGAACGGCGTGCGCTGGTTCACCCCGATGTTCGTGGTGCTGATCCTGATCGCGGTCACCGACGTGATCTTCGCGGTGGACTCGATTCCGGCCATCTTCGCCATCACCACCGACCCGTTCATCGTGCTGACCTCCAACGTGTTCGCGGTGCTGGGCCTGCGCGCGATGTTCTTCCTGCTGGCCGGCATGGCCGACCGCTTCCACCTGCTGCCCTACGGCCTGGCCGTCATCCTGGCCTTCATCGGTACCAAGATGCTGCTGATCGACATCTTCAAGATCCCGGTGCCGGTGTCGCTGGGCGTGGTCGCGGCTATCCTGACGGTCACCGTGATCCTGAGCCTGAAGATCCCGCCCAAGGGCGGGCACAAGGCCTGATGTGAGCCCCACCGGCGGGATTGTCCCGCCGGTGGCACGCCGGTTCCCACCGGCGGCGCCCTTGCATTCGCCGGGGCTGCCGCAATCCCTTGATCATGGACACGCCAACCTTGCCCGATGCCGGCCAGACGCCGGCCACCATCGCCCGCAACGACCGCAGCCGCGTGCTGCGTGCGTTCAACCTGAGCCTGGGTTTCGTGCTGCTGCTGGTGGCGATGTTCGCCCTGCAGCGCAGTGGCTGGGACTGGCGGCCCTGGGCGGTGGCACCGCTGGAAACCGGTGGCCTGTGGGGCCTGCTGGGCGCACCTTTGCTGCATGGCTCGATCGAACACCTGGGCGCCAACGCAGTAGCCCTGCTGATCCTGGGTACCTTGGCCGGCAGCGTCTATCCGAAGGCAACCCTGCGCGCGCTGCCCCTGCTCTGGGTTGGTTCCGGACTGGGCGCCTGGCTCTTGGGTGATATCGGCACACGCCACCTGGGGGCCAGTGGCGTGACCCATGGGTTGATGTTCCTGGTCTTCGTGCTGGGCCTGCTGCGGCGTGACCGCCCGGCCATCGCCGCCAGCCTGATCGGCTTCCTGTTCTACGGCAGCATGTTGATCACCATCCTGCCGCATGAGCCGGGCGTTTCCTGGCAGTCGCATATGGGCGGTGCCGCGGCCGGCGTGATTGCCGCCCTGCTGTTCCGCAATGCCGACCCCAAGGCACCGCGCAAGCGTTACAGCTGGGAGGACGAGGAAGAAGAGCAGCTGGCGCAGGACGCCGCCGAGCTGGAGCCGCCGTCACCGCAGAACGTGCCGGTATTGTGGGAACCGCGCGAAGGCCGCGATTACGTGGTGCTGCAGTTCCCGCCGCGCGAGGGCCAGCGCCCGCGCGAGTAGCGGGTGTGGGCTCAGGCCCCGTCCAGGCCCAGGCGAACGCCGAACACCACCAGGCAGACGCCGACCGCACGCCGCAGCCACACGCCTACGCGCGGGTAGCCGGCCAGGCGGCGGGCAATGAACTGCCCACCGAAGATCAGCACCGAACACCAGCCGACGCTGAGGAGGGCGATCAGCACCGCCATCGTCGCCAGGGTCAGCGCACCGCGTTGCCGCAGCGGGTCGATGAACAGCGGGAAGAAGGCCATGTAGAACAGGATGGCCTTGGGATTGAGCACACCGACCAGCAAGGCCTGGCGGAACCAGCGTCGCCCGTGCTGTACCGGCGCAGCCTCGCCAGCGGCTGCCGCCGGCTCCCGCAGCAGGTTGATGCCGACCCAGATCAGATAGGCCGCACCCACGTAACGCAGCCCGGCAAACAGCAGTGGATGCGCCTGCAGCAGCGCGGCCACACCGGTGGCGGCAATGGCGATGAGGATCTGGTCGCCCAGCATCAACCCGGCCAGGGTGGCGTAGCCGGCACGCACGCCACCGCGCGCGGTGGCGGTGAGCAGGGTGAAGGTGCCGGGCCCCGGCAACATCAGGAACAGGATGACGGCCACCACGAAGGTGCCCAGGTCGTTGATGCCCATCCACGGCATGGCGGTTCTCCGTGGGGCTCAGTGCGCGCGCTGGTCGGCGATGCGCTGCTTCACTGCGGCGATCAGCGCTGGCAGGTCATCAAAACGCGGCACACCGTAGCGGTCACCGGTGATGTCCAGGTTGCCCTTGCGCCAGTAACCGGCCGGCGCCGCCACCAGCAGTTTGCCCGAGCGTGCATACAGGCCGAATTCGAGCAGGGTGATCGGGCTCTGGGTGCGGGGGGCGAAGTACATCAGCACGATGTCGGACTGCTCCAGCGCGGCCAGTTCCCACTCCACCTGGCGGCGGAACTCGGGCTCATCGGCCTCGGCGCGCCAGGCTGGGTTCCAGTCGGCGCGGCGCGGGTTGAGCATCAGCACGCCTTGGTCGGCCAGCGCCGCCTGCACCTGCTGCTGCCAATCACCGGCCTTGCCCATCTCGATGCTGCCAGCCACGAATACCTTGGGCCGCGCGTCATTGGCAGGCAGGGCGTGGGGCGAGGTGATGGTCTGTGAATCCGCTGCCAGCGCTGCCAGGGGCAGCAGGCACAACAGGCTCGACAACAGCAGCGACAGCGACTTCATGAGGGGGTGGACAGCGGGTGGGGGTGCCCATGATCGCAGATGCGTGCCGACGGCGGTTCTCGCTGCCGGTCGGCTGGCGCCGGATCAGCTTCTGAGACAGGCAGGGCTACACTTCTCCCCATGCAAACCGAAACCCTGATCCTTGGCGGCCTGCTGGTCGTCGTCCTGGTGCTGCAGTTGTTGCTGCTGTTGCGCCGTACCGACAATTCCGCGCTGGAAAACACCTTGCGCGAAGAACAGCGCAACGGCCGTGGCGAACTGCGCGAACAGCTGGAAAGCATGGCGCGCCAGCAGGACACCCGCATCGACGGCTTTGGCCGCAACCTCACCGACCTGTCCACCCGCACCGACCAGCGCCTGGACCAGCTGCGCGACAGCCTCAACGACGATGCCCGCAAGGGCCGCGAGGAAACCGCCAACGCCCAGCAGTTGCTGGCCCAGTTGCTGGGCACGCGGCTGCAGGATGTGCGTGGCCAGCTCGACGTGTTCGGCCAGCAGCAGGAAGCGCGCATGGAAGCCTTTGCGCGCCAGCTGGCCGGCCTGCAGCAGAGCCTGGTCGAGGAAACCCGCAAGGGCCGCGAAGAAGGCGCACAGGTCCAGCTGCGCTTCGGCGAGACCCTCAACCAGAAGCTGGGCGAGCTGACCCAGCGCAACGAACAGCGCATCACCGAGATGCGCCAGACCCTGGAAGCGCGGCTGAAGGATCTGCAGGGCGACAACGCGGCCAAGCTCGAGCTGATGCGCCAGACCGTGGACGAGAAACTGCAGAGCACGCTCAACACCCGCCTGGATTCCTCGTTCAAGCTGGTCTCCGAGCGGCTGGAGCAGGTGCAGCGCGGGCTGGGCGAGATGCAGCAGCTGGCCACCGGCGTGGGCGACCTCAAGCGTGTGCTGAGCAACGTCAAGAACCGTGGCGGCTGGGGCGAAGTGCAGCTGGACAACATCCTGGAGCAGACCCTGACCGCCGAGCAGTACGCGCGCGGGGTGAAGCTGCGCGCCGATAGTGGCGAGATGGTCGACTTCGCCGTGCGCCTGCCTGGCCGTGGCGATGGCGATACCCCGGTGTGGCTGCCGATCGATTCCAAATTCCCGCGCGAGGACTACGAGCGCCTGCTCGATGCGCAGGAAGCCGGCGACGTGGAGGCGGTGCGCAACAGTGGCAACCAGCTGGAGCGGGCGATCCGCATCCAGGCCAAGTCGATCAGCGACAAGTACATCGTGCCGCCGCACAGCACCGACTTCGCGGTGATGTTCCTGCCCACCGAGGGGCTGTATGCCGAGATCATCCGCCGTGCCGGCCTGGTGGACGCGCTGCAGCGCGAGCATCGCGTGGTGATTGCCGGCCCGACCACGGTCACCGCCCTGCTCAACAGCCTGCAGATGGGCTTCCGCACACTGGCCATCGAACAGCGCTCGTCGGAGGTATGGAGCCTGCTGGGTGCGGTGAAGAGCGAGTTCGGCAAGTTTGCGGGCATCCTCGAGAAGGCCGAGAAGCAGATCAACACCGTCGGCAAGAGCCTGGGCGACGCCAGCCGCAAGACCCGCACCATCGAGCGCAAGCTGCGCGGCGTGGAGTCGCTGTCCAGTGACGCCTCGCAGGCCATGCTGGGGACGGACGACGACGGCGAGGAAGACAGCCCCGAAAGCAGCGAAAGCTGATGTAGTGCCGAGCCATGCTCGGCAGAGGCCTTCCAGGCAAACCCCAATGCAGTGCCGAGCGATGCTTCTGCTCCCTCCCTTTGCCGCAGGCAAGGGGAGGGTTGGGGAGGGGTACGCTGTTTGCACGTTGGCGTAGTGCCGAGCCATGCTCGGCAGAGGCTCTACCGGGAAAGCCCCTGCCGAGCATGGCTCGGCACTACACGTGGGTGCTCGCTGCATGGGAACGGCACCCCTGCGGAACCCAGCGTTACAACCTGATGGTCGTGCCAGCGCCGACGGCGCCGTTTATGCTTGGCTTTTCCACAACCCCCAGCAGGCAACCGCATGACCGCTTCTGTTTACGACACCGCGCTGACCACCATCGACGGCGCTCCTGCATCGCTGGGCGACTATCGCGGCAAGGTGCTGCTGCTGGTCAACACCGCCTCCAAGTGCGGCCTTACCCCGCAGTACGAAGGCCTGGAAAAGCTGTATCGCGAAAAGAAGGACGCCGGCCTGGAAGTACTGGGTTTCCCGGCCAACAACTTCAACGGCCAGGAGCCGGGCAGCGAGGAAGAGATCAAGCAGTTCTGCGCCCTGACCTATGACGTCAGCTTCCCGATGTTCTCCAAGATCAGCGTCGCCGGTGCCGACATCCACCCGCTTTACCAGCAACTGACCGCTGCCCAGCCGGCCGCCATCGGCGAAGGCCCGATGCGCGAGAAGCTGGTTGGTTTCGGCATCGAGGCCAACCCGGCCCCGGCCGTGCTGTGGAACTTCGAGAAATTCCTGATCGGCAAGGACGGCAGTGTCGTTGCCCGCTTCGCCCCGGACACCAGCGCCGACGACGAAGGCCTGCGCAAGGCCATCGACGCTGCCTTGGCTGCGTAAAGCCCCGGTTGTTGCAGGAGCGGCATAAGTCGCGAAGCTGACATTGCCGACGGATCGGATCACTCATCGATCCGTTGATCCACTCGCCTTGCGGCCACCGCCGCCCTGCAGAATCTGCGGGGAGAAAAAAGCCCGGGTTTCCCCGGGCTTTTTTCATGCAGCGGCAATCAGGATCAATCGCCCCAGTTCGGCATCGGCATCGCGTCCACTGGAATCGTGGGCTGGCCGTCGTCGTCGTACTTGCCACCGTGGCGCAGGTCTTTCTCGATCTGGTAGCTGCGGCGCTGCAGCCAGGCATCGCGGGTCAGTGCGTATTCGTCAACAGCGCTGTCGCGCAGTGAGTCCACCGCCATCAACTGCGCTCGCATATCCACCAGCTGCAGGCCCTGCAGGCCGATGCGGACCTTGTCCATCTCGATCTGCCGCATGGGCGAGAGCGGGATATCGCCAGCCAGTCCGAATACGTCACGCACGGTACGCGGGCCGAAGAACGGCAACTCCACGTAACGCGAACGGCGCCAACCCCAAGCCCCCAGGGTCTGGCCGAAATCTTCGCTGCGCTTGGGCACCATGGCCTTGCTGGCCGGGTCGAACAGGCCGCCAATACCGAAGGTGGAGTTCATCAGGAAGCGGCCCAGCGTGTCCCAGGCGTCGTCGGCATGGCCCTGCAACAGTTGGTTGACCATGGTCAGCGGCGAGCGCAGGTTGCTGAAGAAGTTGCTGACGCCAGTGCGGGCGAACTGCGGCACCACGTTCACATATGCCGTGGCCAGCGGGCGTGCGACGGTGCGGTCAACCGCGTTGTTGAAGCGGTGCACGCCGCGGTTGTACTTCTCCCAAGGGTCGTAGGCAGGTGCGCCTTCCGGTCCGTTGCCTGCTTCGCCGGCACTGGGGGCCGGGCCGCCATACAGGGCAGCGAAATCGTCCTCGGCGTCAGTCGGGGCGGCACCGGTGTCTGCGGTGGCGGCAGTACTGCTGTCCTGCGCTGCCGCGTTGTCGGCCACAGCAGGTGCTTCAGTGGCGCCGGCAGCATCGCCGTCATCAGCATTGGCAGCGACCTGCGTGCTGGCCTGCGGAGCGACCACCGTGCTGGCGGGCACGGCATCGCGGGCCGGCTTGCCCGCACAGGCGGCAAGCAGGGTGACGACGGCAAGAAGGGGGAGGGTGCGGAAAATCGTCATGTCAGCTTCCTGCTGAAGAGGCATTGAAATCGAGGGAAGGCGACAAACGGTAGGCGGTGCTCAGCTCATCCAGCCCGGCGGGAGTACCCACGATGCCACCGCCGCCCTGTGCGCGCAGGCGCGCGGCCAGTTCAGCCAGCAGGGCCAGACCGGCGCTGTCCACGCGTTCCACGGCCTGCAGGTCGAGCTGACGCACGGGCCCAAGCCCGCGCGCCAGTTGCGGCCACAGCGTGGTTACCGCTGCGCGGTCGAGCACGCCGGCCAGCCGCAGGCTGTCGCCCTCGCTGCGGCAGCTGGCGTTACTTGCCACGGGGAGCGGCCGGGCCCGCATTGGCCTGGATGCTGCCGCTGCGCAGTTCGGTGGCCACCTGCTTGATCGACTTCTGCCGCAGCGGGGCATCGAACTGGTTCTTGAAGGTCTGCACGTAGGAGATGCCTTCGATCATCACGTCGAAGATCTTCCACTGGCCGTCGACATTGCGCATCAGGTACTCGACCGGGGTCGGCTCGCTGCCGGCGCGCACCAGCTCGGTGGACACCTTGACGCCGCGGTTGCCCGGCAGCGGCTGCTCGCTCTTGTAGCGGAAGCTGGGCCGGCCCTGGATATCGAGCAGGGCCGAGCCATAACGCGACATCAGGTTGTCGGACATCGCTTCGGCAAACAGCTTGACGTCGGCATCGGCGGCACCGCGGCCATGCACACCCAGCACCAGGCGGGCGGCGTAGTCGCGGTCGAAGCCACGGCTCAGCTCGCCGTCGATGAAGCTGCGCAGGGCGGCCGGGTTGGCGCGGAACTCGGCGCGGCGGGTCTGCAGGGCATTGATGATGCGGGTGCTGGCATCCAGCACGGTGCGGCCGGCGGCCGACGGCTGCGCGGTAGCGGCGGCCGGGCGCGTCTGCGCCAGCGTGACCGACGGCGCGGTGGCCAGCAGGGCGGAAGCGAGCACGGCGGTAAGCAGTTTCACTTTCATGGTTGGGGTTCCGTAGCGGGCGCGTCTGCGCCGGGGGTTTCGTTGGCAGCACCGGCGCTGTTGCCGCCGCCGCTGAACATGTACTTGCCGACCAGCTGGATCAGGTCCACCGCCGGCTGGGTGAAGACAATCTCGTCGCCGGACTTGAGTGGCTCCGGATCACCACCGGGCTGCAGGCCGATGTAGCTTTCGCCCAGCAGGCCGCTGGTGAAGATGCCGGCGGAGGTATCGGCGGGCAGGTCCTTGAACTTGTTGTCCAGTGCCAGGGTGACGATGGAGTCGTATTTAACGGGGTCCAGCTGAATGTCAGCCACTTGGCCAATGGTCACGCCGCCGACCTTCACTGGCGCCTGCGGGCGCAGCTGGCCGATCTGGGTGAAACGGGCCTTGAGCACGTAGTCACCGCCGCCCATGCCGAAGCGCTGGTTGGTGGAGGCCACGGCCAGCACCAGCAGCGAGGCCAGGGCCAGCAGCAGGAAGGCGCCGACGGAAAATTCGAGTCTGGGTCCACGGATGGCCATGTTGTGTCTCACTCCTGATCCATCTGGTGCTTCGCAGGGCGAAGCGGGTTGTTCGGTTGTTTGTCTGGTGCCCGCACATCGCTGTGCGGGCGTGGGCGAGGGACTCGCCTCATTGGAACAGCAGTGCCGACAGCACGAAGTTGAACATCAGCACCAGCAACGAGGCGTTCACCACCGCACGGGTGGTGGCCACCGAGGTGCCTTCGATGGTCGGTTCAGCGTGGAAGCCGACGTAGGCGGCCACCAGCGCTGCGGTACCGCCGAAGATCGCCGATTTCAGCAGGGCCACGGCAAAATCGTCCCAGAAGTCGACGCTGCCACGCAGCCCTGACCAGAACGTGCCGTTGTCCTGGCCCAGCACATGCACGGCTTCGAAATAGCCGCCGGCAATGGCCAGCGAGCAGAAGATGCCGGTCAGCAGCGGCACGGTCAGCACCGCCGCCCAGAAGCGTGGTGCCACCGCCTTGGCCACCGGATCGATGGCCATCAGCTCCAGCGCCTTGATCTGGTCGGTGGCACGCATCAGGCCCAGTTCGGCAGCGATCGAGCTGCCGGCACGGCCGATGAACAGCAGCGCCGTCAGCACCGGCGCCAGTTCGCGGTACAGCGACAGGCCGAGCAGGGTGGACAAGGCATCGGAGGCACCGAAGGTGGTGAGCGTGCGGTAGCCCTGAAGGGTCAGTACCAGGCCAACGAACGCGCCGCCAACAGCAATGATCGGTAGCGAACGTGCGCCGATCTTGTAGATTTCGCGGGTCAGTTCGGCCAGGAAGTCACGCGTCGGCAGCGAGCCACGCAGCACAGTCAGCGAGAACAGCCCGGCACGGCCCAGCGAGCGGATGGAGGAGGTGAAGGGCATCAGGAAGCTGCTCCAGAAGCGCTGATCACGCTGGACGAGACATCCTTCTCCCGCGTGCGGGAGAAGGTGCCCGAAGGGCGGATGAGGGGAGCTTTTGCTCTACGTGCTTTAAAAGCGCCCTCACCCCAGCCCTCTCCCGCCATGCGGGAGAGGGGGCAGGAATCACGCATTTCGCGCAGCGTCGTCATCACGCGTTCTCCAGCCCATAGTTGCGCGTCGGCGCATCGAAGGGGATAGGGCCGTCCGGCTGCCCGTGCAGGAACTGCCGCACCAGCGGGTCGGTGCTGGCCTGCAGTTCGTCTGGCGTGCCGGAGAACACGATGCCGCCATTGGCGATCACCACCGCCTGGTCGCTGATTGGCAGGGTTTCATGCACATGGTGGCTGACGATGATGCTGGTGAGCCCCAGGCTGTCGTTCAGACGCTGGATGAGGCTCATGATCACGCCCGAGGCGATGGGGTCCAGCCCGGTCAGCGGCTCGTCGTAGATCATCAGCGGCGGGTCCAGGGCCAGGGCACGGGCCAGCGCCACGCGTCGTGCCATGCCGCCGGACAGCTCGCGCGGCCAGGCATCGGCAGCGGCCAGCAGGCCCACCGCATGCAGCTTCATCTGTACCAGCCGTTGCAGCACCGGCTCGGGCAGCCGGGTATGGGCGCGCAGCGGCAGGGCGACGTTGTCGGCCACGCTCAGGTCGGTCAGCAGGCCATTACCCTGCAGCAATACGCCGACGTTCTTGCGCATCTCCAGCAGGTCGCGGTTGCCGTGCGGGATCTCGCGGCCAAACAGCTGGACGCTGCCTGTTACCGGCCGCAGCTCACCGGTCAGCGCCGCCAACATCGTCGACTTGCCGCTGCCCGATGGGCCGAGCACGGCGGTGATGCTGCCTTGCGGCACCTGCAGCGAAACATCGCGCAGGATGGTGCGTCCGCCGCGGTCGATGCGCACGTTGGACAACTGCACCAAGGGAGTCCGAGCTGAGGGCATGGTGGCCTTTAACGGAAAACCAACGTTCTAGGATTGCCAGCAGCGCCTGAACATAAGCGTACTGGACCGTCCAGTATTGTCGCATTGCCAGCGCCCGGCGCCATGCACAGCATGCAGGCTTGGGAGCAACACAGTGTGCACGGGATGGGAGAGTAAGCCTGCGCAAAGTGTGCGCAATCCATTCAGGTCTCGCCGCCTGCGATACCACTGCGGCAAGATGGCGCGATGAGCAATGCCCCCGATTTCCGCCTGTACCACTCCAATGCCCTGGACGTGTTGGCCCAGCTGTTGGCCCACGCGCTGCGTGAGCCGGCGCCCGGCCAGCCCTTGCTGGCCGCCGATATCGTGCTGATCCCGCAGGTGGCGATGCGGCGCTGGCTGCAATCGACGCTGGCCGCCGAATATGGCGTGTCGGCCAACCTGGAGTTCCTGACCCCTGGCGAGTTTGTCGCCAAGGCGCTGAAGGCCAACGTGCCCGGCGAGCGCGATGACCTGGGCGCCAGCGGCCTTCACTGGCGGCTTTATGGGGCGTTGACCGACAGCGCGCTGATGCAGAAACCGGCGATGGCCGGGCTGCGCGCCTACCTGGATCGAGACGATCCGCTGCGCCCCTGGGCGCTGGCGGCCGAGCTGGGTGGGGTGTTCGAGAAATACCAGGCCTGGCGCCGCGACTGGCTGCTGCGCTGGGAAGACGGAGCCGAGCCGGATGACCCGCAGGCCATCCTGTGGCGTTACATCGCCGGCGGCCAGAACTACCGCGCGCGCCGCATCAACGACTACCTGGCCCGCTTCGAAGGCGTGCACCAGCCCTTGCCGCAGGGCCTGCCGCAGCGGCTGTTCGCCTTTGCCACGCTCAATGTCTCGCCGGACGTGCTGCGGGTGATCGCCACCCAGGCGCGGGTCGGCACGCTGCACTTCTATATGCCGACGCCGACCCGCTCGTACTGGGGCGATCTGCAGACGCTGAAGGAAAAGCTGCGCAGCGGCCTGGCCGAGCCGTTCGGCATCGAGGCCGGCGAAAACCCCTTGCTGCAGGCCTGGGGCGAGGCCGGCCGCGATTTCATGGCAGTGCTCGGTGACTACGAAGTGGTCCACCCCAGCGGTGAAATCGCCGCCTATGTGGACCCGGAAAGCGTGCCGGTGCCGGGCCTGGACGACGGCGGTCTCGGCGACAGCCTGCTGCACCGCCTGCAGGCGGACCTGTTCCACCGCCGCGCGCTGCCCTCGCCACCCTTGCGGGAAGCGTTGCGCCTGGACGACCCCAGCATCCAGATCCACGCCTGCCACACCCGCCTGCGCGAGATGCAGGTGCTGCACGACCAGCTGCGCGCGCTGCTGGAAGACCCGCGCTTCGACCCGCCGCTGCAGCCGCGCGAGATCGCAGTGCTGGCGCCGGACATCGATCCCTACGTGCCCTACCTGGAGTCGGTGTTCGGCGGCCGCGGTGGCAACGACGCACATATTCCCTGGGCGCTGGCCGATGCCAGCCCACTGCAGGGCGAGCCGCTGGCCGAGGTATTCGTACAGTTGCTGGGCCTGCCGGTATCGCGCTTTGGCCTCAATGAAATCCTCGACCTGCTGGCCAGCGCGCCACTGGCATCGGCCTCCGGCCTGGATGCGGCCGCCTTCGAACGCCTGCACGCCTGGTTGCAGGCGGCGGGCGCGCGCTGGGGCCTGGATGCCGGCCACCGCAAGCAGCACCTGGCACCGGCCGATGACGCCTACACCTGGCAATTCGCGCTGGACCGGCTGCTGCTCGGCCACGCCAGCGGCAGCGACGAGGACATCGGCGGTGTCGCGCCGTGGCCGGAGCTGGAAGGTGGCGGCCTGGCCGCGCTCGATGCGCTGATCCGCCTGTTGCGGGTCTTGGCCCGCCACCAGAAGACCCTGGCCGAAGCGCTGAGCCCCAACCAATGGCGCGAGCGCCTGCTCGGCCTGCTGTTGGCGTTGCTGCCGGAGACACCAACCGAACCGTCCGCGGTGCGCGCACTGGATCGCCTGCGCAAGCTGGTCAACGAATTCGCCGAGGAAGCCAGCAGCGCCGGCTTCGACGCGCCGGTACCGGCGGAAGTAGTACGCGCGCATTTCGCCTCGGTGCTGTCCGAGGCAGATACCCGCGCACCGCTGCTGACCGGCGGCATCAGCTTCGGCCGCATGGTGCCGATGCGCCTGCTGCCGTTCCGGGTGATCTGCGTGCTGGGCTTGAACGACGGCGACTTCCCGCGCCGCGACCCGGCCGCCGGCCTCAGCCGACTCACCGCCGAGCTCGGCACCGACCGTCGCCGTTACGGCGACCGCTCGCTGCGCGAGGACGATCGCTTCCTGTTCCTGCAGCTGTTCGCCTCGGCCCAGGAGGTGTTCTACCTGAGCTATCTGGGTGCCGATGCCCGCGACGGCAGCGTGCGCGAGCCCTCGGTACTGGTCAGCGAACTGGTCAATGCGGCCGCCGCCTACCACCAGGATTCCACCGCAGCGCGCAAGCAACTGGTGGTGCGGCACCCGCTGCAACCATTCGCCCCGGCGGCATTTGGCGGCGATGGCGAGCCGCGCCGCTTCAGCTACCGGCGCCAGTGGCACCCGGCCGCCAGCGCAGTGGGGGGCAGCCGGCAACGGCTGGCGCCGTGGTTCGATGGCCCGCTGGCCGCACCGCTACCGGCCGCGCTCAATGACGACAGCCTGTCGCTGGATGCGCTGCGGCGTTTCATCAGTGACCCCGCCGGGCAGTTCCTCAGCCAACGCCTGGGCCTGCGCCTGGCGGGCGAAATCGACGACAGCGAAGACATCGAACCGCTGCTGGTGCCCGGCGGCGGCCGACTGCACTCCTCCCTGCAGCAACACGTGCTCAGCGCCTTGTTGCAGGGCCAGGAAGCCGGCCTGTACCAGCGCCTGCGCGCGCGCGCGCTGCTGCCCTCCGGTGCGCTGGGGCGGCAGCAGTTCGAGCGCATGCTCGGCCGCATCCGGCCCTGCGCGGAGGCGTTTTCGCAGTGGTACGACGGCCAGCCGCTGGACTCGCAGCGCTACGAGGTAGAGGTGGATGGCGTGCGCCTGCACGGGCGTGTCGATCAAATTCATCCACAGGGCCTGATCCGTCTCCAGGCCGGTGCACCCGGGATGGCGTATGTGCTGCGCGGCGGACTGGATTGGCTGTTGCGCAACGCCGCCGGGGTGCCCACCGCGCTGCTGCAGTTCCATGACAACGGGCAGGCCGGCTATGGCCCACATCGTTTGCCGGAGCTGTCTCCGGAAGCGGCAAAAACAGCCTTGAAAGCCTTGCTGCGCCTACGTTCCGAAGGCATGCAGGCACCGCTGCTGTTTGCCCCTTACACCGGCTGGGAGGTCTATAACGCCGACCCGGACAAGCGCGAAAACGCCGCGCAGTCGCGCTGGTTCGGCAGCGAACACAGCTGGGGCGAGCGCAACGGCGAAGCCCTGCAACTGGCCTTGCGCGGCAGCGATCCGTTCGCATCGCCAATCACTACTCACAGATTTATCCACAACGCCTTGTTGGTATTCACCGCCCTGCGCGAGGGCCGCGTATTGCCCGATTTCGATGCTGAAACCGCTGTCGCCAGCGGAGGTGCCGCATGAGCGCCGAGCTGCAGCAGGACCCGTATCTGCACCTGCCGCTGGACGGCCTGCGCCTGATCGAGGCCAGTGCCGGCACCGGCAAAACCTTCACCCTGGCCACGCTGTTCACCCGGTTGGTGGTGGAGCAGGGCCTGCGCATGGGCCAGATCCTGGCGGTGACCTTCACCGACGCCGCCACCCAGGAGCTGCGCAAGCGTATCCGCGAGCGCCTGGAGCTGGCCGCGCGCGTGGTCGACAGCCATCCCGCAGAGGATGACAGCCCGGAAACCACGCTCACCCGCGCCATCCTGCAACGCCACCTGCAGCAGGGCAGCGAGAGCGCCGCGCAGCTGGGCCGGCGCCTGCGCATTGCCGCCGAAGAAACCGACCTGGCCTCGATCTTCACCATCCACGGCTTCTGCACCCGCGTGCTGGGCGAGTACGCACTGGAAAGCGGCCACACCTTCGCCGCGCCAGAGCTGCTGGCCAATACCCGTGCGCTGCATGACGAACTGGCAGCCGACCTGTGGCGCCTGCACGCAGGGCAGGGCGAGCACCTGGAGGCGCTGCTGGGGCTGTGGAAAAGTCCCGATGCATTGGCCCGCGATCTGCCCGCCCTGGCCGCCGAGCTGCCGCTTTATCCACAGCCGCCGCAAACTCTGCTCGAAGACCCGCGCCACTTCCGCGACGGCGCGGCACAGCGTCTGGCCGCCGGCATAACCGAGCACGGCGAAAGCTATCTGCAGCAGCTTCGCGGCGCGCTGGAAGGCGGCATCCTCAACAGGTCCAGCTACAAGTCCGACTGGATCGAGCCGTTGTTCCAGCAACTGCTGCAGTGGAGCCGGCATCCGGACCCGGGCGCTGAACTGGACGAACGGCTGGAGCGGCTGACCCTGGAGGCGCTTACCGCCAAGACCAACAAGGCCAAGGCCGGCAGCACCCCGCAATCGCCGTTGCAGCCATTGATCGCTGATTACCTGCAGTCGCTGGTGCAGGTGACGCAGTGGCAGCGCCAGCAGTCCATCGTGCTGCTGCACCAGTTGCGCGGCGAGGTCCGCCAGCGTCTGGCCCAGCTCAAGCAGCTGCGCCGCCAGCAGACCTATGACGACCTGATCGACAATGTCGCCAATGCCTTGCACGGGCCGCATGGCGCGCATCTGGCCGAACGCCTGCGCGCGCAGTACCGCTTCGCCCTGGTCGACGAGTTCCAGGACACCGACCAGCGCCAGTGGGACATCTTCCGCCGTGTGTTCGCCGCCGATGATGGCGACGCTGCGCTGTTCCTGATCGGCGACCCCAAGCAGGCCATCTACGGCTTCCGTGGTGGCGACGTGCACACCTATCTGCAGGCCAAGGCACTCGCCGAAGCCGCGCCGGCACTGGACCGCAACTTCCGCTCACGCCCCGGTGTGCTGCGCGCGATCCAGGCGCTGTACGACAACGCCGGCCCCGAGGCCTTCCTCGACGAGCGCATCCAGTTCGAGCCGGTATTGCCGGGCAGCAAGCGCAGCGACGCTGACTACCTGTTCGACGGCAAGGCCGCGCCGGCCCTCACCCTGCAGCTGATTGCGGGCGACGCCGATGGCAAACCGCTGAAAGCCGACGCCTCGCGCGATGCCGCCACCGCCGCCTGCGTGGCAGATATCCACAGGGTGCTCAGCGCCGCCCGCGAGGGCCGTGCGCTGGTCGATGGCATGCCGGTGCAGCCGGGCGATATCGCCGTGCTGGTGCGCTCGCACAAGGAGGCCTCGCGCGTGCAGCAGGCCCTGGCCGCGCTCGGCATTCCGGCCGTCGCCGCAGGCAAGCAGAGCCTGTTTGCCAGTACCGAGGCGCATGAACTGCGGCTGCTGTTGCTGGCCCTGCTGCAACCGGCCGACGAAGGCCGTCTGCGCGCCGCGCTGGCCACGGTGCTGCTGGGCGAAAGTGCCGCCGCCATCGCCGCGATGGAACACGAGGGCGAACAACAGCGCCTGCACCAGGAGCGCCTGCTGCAATGGCGCGAACGCTGGCAGCGTGGTGGTGTGCTCGCCCTGCTGTCGGACCTGTGCGCCGAACAGGCCGAACGCCTGTTGCTGCTGATTGACGGCGAGCGCCGCCTGACCAACTACCTGCAGCTGGCCGAAGCCCTGCAGGAAGCCAGCAATCGCAGCATCGGCCTGCATGGCTTGCTGGACTGGCTGCAGACCCAGATCGCCCACGCCGATGAAGGCGACGAGGCGCAGCTGCTGCGGCTGGAATCGGATGCCCGCCGCGTGCAGATCATCACCCTGCACAAGAGCAAGGGCCTGGAATACCCGCTGGTCTACCTGCCCTTTGTCGGCATCGCCACCAATGCGCCGGACAGCAGCAACCACCGCACCGTGCATGACGGTGAGCAACGCGTACTGCACTGGAAGATCGACAAGGAAGACCCGGCCTGGAAGGCCGTCGGCCAGCAGGTCAGTGACGATGAAGAGGCCGAAACCGCGCGCCTGCTCTATGTCGGCCTGACCCGCGCCGAACATGCCTTGTGGATAAGTGGCGGTGCCTTGACTGGCTTGGCCAGCTCGCGGCTCGGACCGATGCTGCAGGGCTTGCCCGAGCACGCCGACATCCAGGTGATCGAAGGCGACAGCGGCCCGGCACCGACACGCTTGCCTCCCGAGCGCGAGCAGGCCTTGCCGCCGGTGCGCGAGGTACGCCGAAGCGTGCCGCACGACTGGTGGGTCTACAGCTTCACCCAGCTCGCCCATGCCGAGGGTGGCCACGACACCGCCGCCGCCGCCACCGAAGACAGCGGCGGCGCCGCCGACGAACCGGCGCAGGTCGATGTGGATGCCGAGCCGGCCCCCGAAGCTGCAGCTGCACAACCGGAAGTATTCGATCCGCGCTTTGCCGGCAGCCGCTTCGGCAACGTGCTGCATGCCGCGCTGGAGAACGTCGACTTCGGCATCTGGCGTGATTGGCAGCCCGGCGGACAGGCACCCGAAGGACAGGGCGAGATCATCGCCAAGGCAATGCGCGCCGATGGCTATATCGATGAAGAGATCGAGGACGGCGTGGCGCTGCTGACCGAGCTGATCGGCCAGACCCTGACCGTCACCCTGCCCGAGGGCGGGGCGCTGCATTCGCTGGGCGAGGGCGAGCGTCGCGCCGAAATCGAGTTCCACTTCGCCATGCAGCCAACCACGGTGCCGGCCCTGCTGCGCGTGCTGCATGCCCACGGGGTGGTGCGCGGCCGCAATGGTTTCGGCCTGCGTCGCCAGTTGGAAGGGCTGATGACCGGCAAGATCGACCTTACCTACGTCCGCGAAGGGCGTTGGTATGTGCTGGATTACAAATCCAATCGCTTGCCGGATTACGCCCCGGCGCAGCTGGACGCGGCCATGCGTCATAGCGAGTACGACCTGCAGGCGCTGATCTACACGGTGGCCCTGCACCGCTGGCTGCGCTTCCGCATCGGTGCCGGCTACGACTATGCGCGGGATTTCGGGGGCATTCGCTACCTGTTCTGCCGCGGGCTGGATGCAACGCGCCCGCAGTCGCCGGGTCTGTACGCACACAACTTCGCGCCGGAACTGGTGCATGCGGTGGATGAGTTGTTTGCCGGTGGCCGCGATGGCCATGCGGCCTTGTTGGCACGACTGGGAGGTGAGGCATGAGCCTGCTGGCCGCATTGAACAAAGCCGGCGCGCTGCGCGCGCTGGACCACGCCCTGGCGCAGAGCCTGCGGCGGCTGGATACGGAGACTCCGGACGCGGTGCTGGCTGCTTCGGCCTTGGCATCGCTGGCGGTATCACAGGGCCATGCCGGCTTTGATCCGACCCAGCCGCAGCGATTGGTGGATGCCGGCGTGGAATGGCCGGCTGCCGACGCGTGGATTGCACAGCTGGAGGCGTCGAAGTGGATATCCACAGTTGTGGATAACCGCGTGGAGTCGCCGCAGGCGCCGCTGGTGTGGGAGAACGGGCTGCTGTATCTGCGTCGGTACCGTGAGTACGAGCGCCGTTTGGCGAGTGGGCTGCAGAAGATCGGGCAGGCGCCGGTTGCGGGTGGTGATGTGGCTGGCTTGGCAGCGGTGTTTGCTCGGTTGTTCCCGGGGCAGGCGGCACCTGAAAGCCAGCAGGCAGACCTGTTCGACGCACCCTCACCCCAGCCCTCTCCCGGAGGGAGAGGGGGCAACAGCCCTGCAGCCGAGTTGGATCTCTCCCTTCTCCCGCCCGCGGGAGATCAAAGGGCCTGTCCCCGCGAAGGCGGGGATGCCCGAAGGGCGGATGAGGGGAAGCTTTTAGACCACCAAGCCCGCGCCGCAGCCACCGCCCTGCGCCACAACCTGCTGCTGATCACCGGCGGCCCCGGCACCGGCAAGACCACCACCATCACCCGCCTGCTGGTGCTGCTGGCCGCACAGGCACAGGCCACAAACCAACCAGCACCGCGTGTCGCCCTGGCCGCGCCAACCGGCCGCGCCGCCGAGCGCATGGCCGAAAGCCTGCGCCATGCCCTGCAGAAGCTTTCGGCGCAAGGCATCGACAGCGCTCTGTGCGAGCAACTGCCCAGCACCGGCACCACCTTGCACCGCCTGCTCGGCGTGATTCCGGATTCGCCGCGTTTCCGCCACCACGCCGACAACCCGCTGCCCTATGACGTCATCGTGGTCGACGAAGCCTCGATGATCGACCTGCCGCTGATGACCAAGCTGGTCGAGGCCATCGCCCCCGGCACCCGTCTGGTGCTGCTCGGCGATCCGGACCAGCTGCCTTCGGTGGAAGCCGGCGACGTGCTCAGTGCCATCCTGCGTGCCGCCGGCGAGGGCCAGCGCACGACGGCTACCGATGCGGATGCACTGCGCCCGCTGCTGGGCGAACTGCCCGCCGACGCCGTGGAAACCAACCCCAAGCACTTCGCCGGTGCCCGCGTGCAGCTGCAGCGCGGCTACCGGCAGAGCGAGGCCCTGCAGCTGGCGCCCCTGGCCAGCGCCATGCGCGACGGCGATGCGCTGCAGACCTTGCAGCTGCTGCGCGACGCGCAACTGACCGGGGTGCACTTCCACGAAGGTGATATCGACCCCCTGCAGGCCTGGCGCGAGCCGCTGCAGCAGTACTGGCAGGCCCTGGCCGATGCGCCCACACCGGCCGACGCGCTGGCCCTGGCCGGCCGCATGCGCCTGCTCACCGCTGTTCGCGAAGGCCCACAGGGCGCGCGTGGCCTCAACGCCCGCATCGAGGAACTGCTGGGTGGCAATCGTGGTCGCACGCTGGGCCCGGGCTGGTTCCACGGCCGCCTGCTGATCATTGGCGAAAACAGCTATCGGCACCGTCTGTTCAACGGCGATGTCGGCATCTGCCTGCGCGATGGCAGCGGCATCAGCGCCTGGTTCCCCGGCGACGACCCGGCCAACCCGCGTGCGTTCCACCCGGCGGCGCTGCCGCTGCACGAAAGTGCGTTCGCGATGACCGTGCACAAGGCGCAGGGTTCGGAGTTCGACCAGGTCTGGCTGCAGCTGCCACGCCGCGACAACCGCGTGCTCAGCCGCGAGCTGCTGTACACCGGCATCACCCGCGCCCGTAATGGCCTGCACCTGGCCGGCAGCGCCGAGGTCATCGAGGCCGCCCTGGCCCGCCATGCCAGCCGTTGGTCAGGCCTGGCGCAGCGGCTGTCACCGTAGTCGACGTAGCCCGGGTAAGCGCAGCGCACCCGGGAGACGGGCTCTCGGCGTCTTTCAGGCGGTCAGCCAACAGCCCCGGGTGCGCAGCGCTTACCCGGGCTACGGTGTTGCGCCAAAGGGAGGGGGCGCAGCGCTTGTCTCCCTCCCTTTCGCCGTAGGCGAAGGGGAGGGCTGGGGAGGGGTTGGCTCTGCAGCCTTTGCTTTCCCCAACAGCCCCGCCTAAAAAGACCCGATCACAGAACACCGCAAGGACGCCCATGAAAGCCCTGATCGCCACAACGCTGCTGCTGGCCCTGACTGCCTGCAACAAGGATGCCCCCGTCAGCGCCACGCCAGAACCCAACCCGGCAGCGGCCAGTACCAGCGCCGATGACATCCGTTCCGCCCGCGCATTCCTTAGCCACATCTACGCCGGCTACCACCCGGATGCGGGGCTGGACGCCATCCTGCCCGACGAAGAGGTCTACACGCCGGCCCTGATCGCCGCGATGCAGGCCAATAGCGACGCGTACGCTGGCGAAGTTGGCTATCTGGACGGCGATCCGCTCTGCGACTGCCAGGACACCGCCCAGGACCTGCGCCAGCTCAGCTTCGACATCCAGCCACTGGCAGACGGCCAGCTGCGTGCCAGCACCCAGCTCGACGACCCCCAGTACCCCTTGCAGCTGCAGTTGACCCTGCAGCGCCAGGGCAGCAGCTGGCGCATTGCCGACATCGCCACCTCGCGTGCGCCCAGCCTGTTGCAGGCACTACAGCGCGACACCCAGGGTGTTATGGGAAGAAAATAAAGTCTGCTTTAGTTTTCGTGAGTATTTGATGCTTCTGAAGGGATATATAACGTACACGTTAGATTTCCGCGCTGCGACGGCCCGAAAGGGATATTTCTAATGTTTGCTTTAGATTTTTCTTGAGCTGGAGGCTTTCATAGAGCAATCTAAAGCCTGCTTTATATTTCAGAGGGCCAGCCATGCAGGTGCAGATCGACCAGGCGTCAGACATCGGCCGATACGTCCGCGCTGTACGCAAGGCGCAGGGCCTGCGCCAGGATGATCTGGCAGCAATGGCGGGTACCAGTCACGTGGTCCTGGGCAATGTGGAGCGGGGCAAGGACACCGTGCAGATCGGCCGGGTATTCGAATTGCTGCGCCAACTGGGCATTCGCGTGCAGCTTGATCTGCCTGTGGAGCTGCCGCCGCCGGAGCGCGGCTGATGGTGACCGAGATCGAGATCGAACCGCGTCAGCTCGATGTGTGGCTGGAACACCAGCGCATCGGTGAGCTGTACGAACAGGGCAACCTGTGGGCGTTCCATTACGATCCGGTCTGGCGCGACAACGGTTTCGACCTGTCGCCGGCCCTGCCGCGCACTGCGGGCGAGATCCAGGACGGTGGCAGCCAGCGTCCTGTGCAGTGGTTCTTCGACAATCTGCTGCCGGAGGAGGGCGGGCGCCAACTGGTTGCCGCCGATGCCGGTATCAATGCCGCCGACGCATTCGGCCTGCTGCAGCGTTTTGGCCCGGAATCGGCAGGCGCATTGACCTTGTTGTCGCCCGGGCAGCAGTTGCCGCCGCCGGATCTGCGGCCCTTGCCTGATGCCGAGCTCTCTGCACGTATCCAGGCGCTGCCAA
Organism: Stenotrophomonas sp. UBA7606; assembly: GCF_002477705.1. Taxonomy (NCBI): domain Bacteria; kingdom Pseudomonadati; phylum Pseudomonadota; class Gammaproteobacteria; order Lysobacterales; family Lysobacteraceae; genus Stenotrophomonas; species Stenotrophomonas sp. UBA7606. Next base: position 49,649 of record NZ_DLJW01000086.1, read on the forward strand.
GGCAGCCGCTGTCCCATGGCGCGCCAAAGCGCATGTCGCTGGCCGGCGCGCAGCACAAGCTGGCCGTGGTGTTAGACCACAACCAGCTGTGGGAACCGATCGGGCAGGCCGCCTCTACCCACATCCTCAAGCCAGACCACGAGCAGGTGGATGACTACCCGCACAGCGTGGTCAATGAGTGGTTCTGCATGCGCCTGGCTGCCGCTTGTGGCTTGCCGGTACCGGAGGTGCAGGTGCGGCGGGTGCCGGAGCCGGTCTATCTGGTACGTCGTTTCGACCGTGTAGGCGAGGGGCTGCAAGTTCGGCGCCGTTATGCGCTTGATGGCTGCCAGTTGCTGTCGCTGGACGCGGCGTTCAAATACCAACAAGCCAGCAGCCCGGCCCTGCGGCAGCTGTTGGATATCACCCGAACACCGGCCGCTACACGGTTGTCGCTGCTGCGCTGGCAGTTGTTCAACTTCTTTATTGGCAATGCCGACGCCCATCTGAAGAATCTCAGCTTCCTGTGGGGTCAGAACGGCTGGGAGCTGGCGCCGCATTACGACCTGCTCAGCACCACGGTGTACCGGGCACCCGAGTGGGGTGCCGAAACCCTGGTGTTCCCAATGGGCAGTGCCGCGCGCTTTGCCGATGTCACCAAGGCGGAGGTGGGGGCGTTTGGCCAGAGCATCGGGATTCCGGTGGGCCTGACGCTGCGGGAGCTGGAACGTCTGGCCAAGGACCTGTGGCGGGAGGCGCAGGCACTGTTGCAGGCCTATGAGCAGGGCATCACCCATCAGGTAGATCCGGGTGAGGCGCGGCTGTTGCGGCAAATCGTGTACGGCCCCATCACCGACGCGCTGGCCTGGGCGTCCCGATGGAGCCGCCCCTGAGGTGTGCCGCATGTTCAGAGATAATTTAATTAAAAACAATAACTTGCAATAACTCCGGAATGAGCGGGCAGGCGCGTTGCCGGCCTCTCCATGCCCTCCACACCCCCGGCTGGTAGCATGTCTACCCCGTAATCCAAGCGCAGTTCTGTAATGGCCGATTCCAAGAACCCGTCCGTCACCCAAGCCCAGGCCGAAGAGGCCGTGCGCACCCTGTTGCGCTGGGCCGGTGAAGATCCCACCCGCGAAGGCCTGCTCGATACCCCGCGCCGGGTAGCCGAGGCCTATGGCGACTGGTTCAAGGGCTATAATGACGACCCGCGTGAGTACCTGGCCCGCACCTTCGAGGAAGTGGCCGGCTACGACGAGATGATCGTGCTGCGCGACATCGAATACGAAAGCCATTGCGAGCACCACATGGCGCCGATCATCGGCCGCGTGCATGTCGGCTACGTGCCCAACGGCCGCGTGGTCGGCATCTCCAAGCTGGCGCGCGTGGTCGAGGCCTATGCGCGCCGCTTCCAGGTGCAGGAAAAGATGACCGCGCAGATCGCCGACGTGATCCAGGACGTGCTGCAGCCCATGGGCGTAGGCATCGTGGTGGAAGGCGCGCACGAGTGCATGACCACCCGTGGCATCCACAAGCGTGGCGTCAGCATGGTCACCTCGCGTATGCGCGGCACTTTCCATGACGACGCGCGTACCCGCGCCGAGTTCCTGCGTTTCATCGAAGTCGGCCACGCCCGACGCTGAGCCCAGGGAACGCGCGCGCTCGATGAAGTACCGCCAACGTATCGCCAGCTACCAGCGCCTGCGCGAGCAGCCGCTATGGAAACTGCTGGCCTCCGACCGTGCGCCCGTCCTGGTCGGCCTGTTGCAGGGCCTGCTGTTGGAGGCGGACCGTCGCATCCCCGGCTCCATCCTTGCCGAGCGCCTGCAGCAGCAGCTGGATGCGCTCAATGGCGAAGAGCTGGATGTGGAGCTGCCGCGCACCGCACAGGCCTACATTGCGTACTGGCTGGCCCAGGGCTGGTTGGAGCGGCGCCTGCCGGAAGGGGCCAGCGAAGAGGAATACGAGCTGTCGCGGCAGGCCACGCAGGCCATCCGCTTCATCGCCGGTATCGAACACAACGCCAGCCTGGCTACCGAGAGCCGGTTGGCGATGGTCATGCAGCAGTTGTCGCAGCTGGCCCAGCAGACCGAATCCGATCCGGAAGCACGCCTGGCCGCACTCAAGGCCGAGCGCGACCGCATCGACGCCGAGATTGCCCAGGTCGGTACCGGCAAGGTCAGTGCGCTGGATGGCAAGCGCGCGCTGGAGCGCACCCGTGACGTGATCCGCCTGGCTGATGACCTGGCCGAGGATTTCCGCCGCGTGCGCGACGACTTCGAGCAGCTCAACCGCCGCTTCCGCGAGCGCATCATCGACGACGAGGGCGCGCGCGGCGATGTCCTCGATCGCTTGTTCAATGGCGTCGATGTGATCGGCGAGTCCGATGCCGGGCGCAGCTTCCAGGCGTTCTGGGACCTGCTCAACGATCCGCAGCGCAGTGCCGAGCTCGATGCCGCGCTGGACACCGTGCTCAACCGTGGCTTCACCCGCAAGCTGGACCGCAACGAGCGCACCTTCCTGCGCAACTTCACCAGCACGCTGCTGGAGCGCGGTGGCCAGGTGCATGAGGTGATGCAGCATTTTGCCCGCAGCCTGCGTGGCTTCGTGCAGAGCCGTGGCTACCTGGAGCAGCGCCGCCTCAACCAGCTGCTCAAGCAGGCCCAGGGCCAGGCCCTGTTGCTGCGCGACGAGGTTCGGCCCACCGCGCCCACCGGCTTCGTGCTGCCGTTGTCCTCCACCCGCGTGCGTTCGATCGGCCAATGGCGCCTGCACGACCCACGCAGCCACCAGGTGGACACGGCTATCTACTACGCCGAGGCCGCCGAGATCAGCCTGGACAGCGTGGGCGATCTGGTCGCGCAGTCGGAAATCGACGTGCGCACCCTCAAGGACAATCTTTTCATGCTGCTGGGCAACCGCCCGCGCCTGAGCATCTCGCAGGTACTGCGCGAGCGCCCGGCGCGGCAGGGCCTGGGCAGCGTGATCGGCTATCTCTCCATCGGCACCCGCCACGGCAAGGTGATGGCCGACCAACTGGAAACCGTGGAATGGACCGGCGGCGATGGCGTGGTGCGCCGCGCCCGCGTGCCGCTGGTCTGGTTCCTCAAGGAAAGACGCGATGAACTGGTCTGAGACCGAAACCGAAAACGACATCGAGGCAACGCCGGCCCCGGCTGCGCCGGTATTGAGCGGCGGCGCCCTGTTTGTCGGCGACACCGGCAGCCTGCCGCTGGAGGCACGCCGCGCGCTGTGCCTGCTGCTGGCCGGCCCCAGCGTCGACGCCCAGCGCCAGCCGGCGCAGTGGGCGGCATTGCTGCGCAATGAAGACGACGTGCGCAGCCTGCTGTGCGAGCTGTTCCTGGAGCTGGTGCTGGACCGCGACGGTGGCGTCGCCTTCACCCGCCAGTACGACACCGCCGAACTCGACTCGCCCACGCTGCTGCGTTCGGCGCCGCTGACCTTCATCGAGTCGGTGCTGCTGCTGTTCCTGCGCCAGCAGTTGGCCGAGGCCGATACCCGCGGCGAACGCGCGGTGGTGGCCGAGTTCCAGTTGGTGGAGGCGATGAGCGTCTACCAGAAGAACGTGTCCACCGACCAGGCCGGTTACGGCAAGCGCGTGGCCGCCGCCATCGCCAAGATGCGCGAGAACCAGCTGCTGTCCAAGCTGCGTGGCAGCGAGGACCGCTACGAAGTATCGCCGGCACTCAAGCTGCTGTTCTCGGCTGAGGACGTGCAGGCCCTGGGCGAGGCTTACCGGCAGCTGCGCGAAGGCGACAGCTCGCTGTTTGCCGCCAGCGACGACGCCGACGAATGAGGCGCGGCGCTCGCGCCACGTTGACCAAGAATGACCGCCGCCGCGCCCGGCGCGGCGGTTGAAGGATTAGCCGCATGGACACCACTTCCAAAACCCTGCTCCCCACTGCCGCGTTGTTCAACGACCCGGCCAGCGATGCGCGCGCCAGCCAGTTCCGCATGCGCCGCCTGCAGGTGCTCAACTGGGGTACGTTCTCGGGCCTGACCGAAGTGCCGATCGCCGAGCGCGGTTTCCTGTTCGTCGGCCGCTCCGGCTCGGGCAAATCCACCCTGCTCGATGGCATGAGCGCGCTGCTGACGCCGCCCAGCATCGTCGACTTCAATGCTGCCGCCCGCGAAGCCGAGCGCTCCGGCCGCGACCGCTCGCTGGTGTCCTATGTGCGCGGTGCCTGGGCCGACCAGCAGGACAGCGAGTCCGGCGAAATCGCCACCCAGTACCTGCGCAAGGGCGCCACCTGGAGCGCGTTGGCGCTGGAGTACCACAATGCCCGCGGCGACGCGGTGTCGATCGTGCGCCTGTTCTGGATCGCCGGTGCCGGTACCTCGGCCAACGACGTGCGCAAGCACTACATGGTCATCCCGCGCCGCTTCGACCTGGCCAGCGAGCTGGATGGCTTCGACCTGGACCTGCGCAAGCTGCGCGCGCGGCTGGCCGACGACGTTGCCCACTTCGATACCTTCACCGGATATGCCGAGCGCTTCCGTCATCTGCTGGGCATCGGCAACGACATGGCGCTGCGCCTGCTGCACAAGACCCAGTCGGCCAAGAACCTGGGCGACCTCAACGGCTTCCTGCGTGGTTTCATGCTGGAAGAGCCGCGCACCTTCGAGGCCGCCGACCGCCTGGTCGATGACTTCGCCGAACTCGATGGCGCCCACCATGCCGTGGTCACGGCCCGCCGCCAGGTCGAGACGCTGACCCCGGCCCGTGACTTCCACCACAACCTGATGGAGCTGCGCAAAGGCGTGGCCACGCTGCGTGACCTGCAGATCGGCATCGACGGCTTCCGCGAAGAGAAGCGCCTGGCCCTGGTCAACGAGCGGCTCAAGGAAGTGGAGATGCTCGACCGCGGCCTGATGGGCGAGGAAGGGCAACGCCGCCAGGCTTTGGACAACCACGAACAGAAGCTGGTCGACCTGGAGCGCCAGCAGCGCGAGCAGGGCGGCGAGCGCGTCGAGGAGATGGAGCGCGAGCGCGCCCGCCTGGAACGCGAAGTGGAAGAGCGCGGCCGCCGCCGCAAGCAGTTGGAGCTGGCCTGCCGACACCTCGGCATGTCCCTGGCCGACACCGCCAGCGGCTTCTCCGAGCAGGTGGAGCAGGCGCGGGCGCTGATCGATGGCAGCCGCGATGGTGCCGGCACCGTCGATGACGCCATCGCCGAGCGCATGGCCGAACGCCGTGATGACGAGAAGCGGTTTGCCGCCCTGCGGGTGGAGCTGGAATCGCTCAAGGCTGCGCCCAGCTCGATCCCGGCGCCGCTGCAGCAGATGCGCTCGCGCCTGTGCGAGGACACCGGCCTGTCCGAAGCAGCGGTGCCGTTTGTGGGTGAGCTGATCCAGGTGCGTGAGGACCAGATCGGCTGGCGCGGTTCGATTGAACGTGTGCTGCATGGCTTCGCGCAGTCGCTGCTGGTGGACGAAAAGAACCACCAGCAGGTGGCCGAATGGGCCAACCGCACCCATCTGGGCACCAAGCTGGTGTACTTCCGCGTGCGCGACAACGAGTTGCTGCATGCCCGTGAGCCGGACAAGCGCTCGCTGATCCACAAGCTGCAGCTGCGCGACCACGCTTACGGCGACTGGGTCTACAACGAGTTGCTGCGCCGCTTTGATTACACGTGCGTGGAGAACGCCGGGCAGCTGCGCAACGAAGACCGCGCGATCACCCGCGAGGGCCAGATCAAGCACCCGGGCGACCGCTACGAGAAAGACGACCGCCATGCCGTCAACGACCGCAAGCGCTGGATGCTGGGTCACGACAATCGTGACAAGCGCCGCGTCTACGAGCGTGAGGCACAGGAACTGGCGCAGCGCATCGCGCGCAGCGAGGCCGACGTGGCGATGCTGCGCAAGCAGCGCGAGAGCGGCCAGGAAAAGCAGTTGGCCGCGCACTCGCTGGTCGAGCGCGAGTGGGATGAGATCGATGTCAGCGCCCGCCTGCAGCGCATGGCCGACATCGACGAGCAGCTGATCGATCTGCGCGAAGGCGACAGCGCACTGGCCCGTATCGGCCAGCAGATCGAATTGACCCGCGGCCTGCGTGACCAGGGCAAGCGTACCTATGAGGACGTACGCCTGGAGCGCGGCCAGTTCGCGCGCGAGCGTGCCCGCCTGGAACAGCTGCGCGACAACGGCCAGGCGCGTGTCGCCAGCGCACCGTTGACCGAACAGCAACGCGAAGGCCTGGAAGCGCGCCTGCAGATCCTGCCGGGCTTGAACCTGGACAGCCTGGAAAGTCACTTCCGCGTCATCGAGCGCGGTCTGGCCGAAGAGCTGGGGCAGAGCCAGGGCCGCGACGCCAAGCTGAGCCAGCACCTGCTGGACTGCTTCCGCAAATACATCCAGCAGTGGCCGGAGGACTCGGGCGATTTCACCGTGTCGCTGACCAGTGCCGATGATTTCCTCGCCCGTCTGGCGCGCCTGGAGAGCGACGGCCTGCCGCGCCATGAGGGCCGCTTCTTCGAGCTGCTGCAGACCCAGAGCAAGAACAACCTGCTGGCCCTGCAGCGGCACACCGCCGAAGCGCACAAGGCCATCAAGCAACGCATGGACGAGGTCAACGCCTCGCTGGAACAGGTGGCGTTCAACCGTGGCACCGTGCTGGCGATCGACGTCAGCGACCGTCGCCTGCCGGAAGTGCAGGATTTCCAGCTGCAGCTGCGCGCGGTGCTGACCCACCAGCAGACCGACGACCGCTCGCTGGCCGAGTCGCAGTTCAACGTGTTGCGCGAGCTGGTGCGGCGGTTGGGTGCACAGGAGCCGGAGCTGCGGCGCTGGCGCGAGCAGGTACTGGACGTGCGCATGCACGTGGAGTTCATCGGCGTCGAGCTGGACGCCGAAACCCGTGAGCAGGTCGAGATCTATCGCAGTGGCGCTGGCAAGTCCGGCGGCCAGCGGCAGAAGCTGGCCACTACCTGCCTTGCGGCGGCGCTGCGTTACCAGCTGGGCGGTGAGGACGGCGAACTGCCGCGCTACGCAGCGGTGGTGCTGGACGAAGCCTTCGACAAGGCCGACAACGAGTTCACCGCACTGGCGATGAACATCTTCGAGAACTTCGGCTTCCAGATGGTGGTGGCCACGCCGTTGAAGTCGGTGATGACGCTGGAGCCGTTCATCGGCGGCGCCTGCTTTGTCGAGATCAGTGGCCGGCACGATTCGGGCGTGCTGCTGATCGAGTACGACGACGAAGGCAACCGTCTGAAGCTGCCGGCACGCGCACGTGGCGCGATGGCGCAGGCAACGGCTGAAGAGGGGGTGGATGCGGCAGCGGCCGAGGCGACGGCAGTAGCCGGTGATGCGGTGGCTGAAGCACCGGTTGCCGAGGCCACCGTGGAAGTGGAAGCCGAGCCGGTGGCGAAGAAGGCCAGCAAGAAGGCTGCAGCGAAGAAAAACATTCCGGCCTGAGGGGGCCGGCGGGAACGCCGGAACCATCGCGAATATCGGAGCCATCCCCTCTCCCGCCTGCGGGGGAGGGGGCCCCGGAAGGGGGCGGGTGGGGGCGCTTTTGCTGTTGCAGGTAGCACCAAGCCGTAGTGCCAAAGCACCCCTCCCCAACCCTCCCCTATGCTGCGCATAAGGGAGGGCGCAGGTAGCCGCTGTTTGCGGAGGCTGAGACTGCGCCATGACATGACGCGCCAGCCAGGCCGCTTTTCCCCTCTCCCGCCTGCGGGGGAGGGTGCCCCGAATGGGCGGGTGGGGGCGCTTTTGCTGTTGCAGGTAGCACCAAGCCGTAGTGCCAAAGCACCCCTCCTCAACCCTCCTCTATGCTGCGCATAAGGGAGGGCGCAGGTAGCCGCTGTTTGCGGGGGCTGAGACAACGTCACGACGCACCAGCCAAGCCACTTGTCCCCTCTCCCGCCTGCGGGGGAGGGTGCCCCGAAGGGGCGGGTGGGGGGCGCTTTTGACCTTGCTCGCAGGCAAGGCAAGAGCCGGAGCGATTCCCACCTTTGCGGGATTGACGGTAAAAGATCAAAGCCAAAGCCGCCCGTCGCGCTCATCAACTGCCGGCAGCTTGTTACCCTCGGCACATCCCACACCGCATTCGCCACGGAGTTGTCCATGCACTATGTAGAAATCGTCGCCATGCTGGTCGTGGCCCAGTTCCTGTTCTTCGGCGCGATGGTAGGCCGTGCACGTGGCAAGTACGGGGTGAAGGCCCCGGCCGTCACCGGCAATGAGGGCTTCGAGCGTGTCTACCGCGTGCAGATGAATACCCTGGAATTGATGGTCGCGCTGCTGCCAGCCATGTTCGTGGCGGCACGCTTCTGGCCGGCGGCATGGGTGGCAGGCATCGGCGCGGTCTACCTGGTCGGTCGCTTCATTTACTGGCGCGCCTACGTGCTGGCACCGTCCAGCCGCGCACTCGGCTTTGCATTGTCGATGCTGCCGGTGATGGTGCTGCTGCTGATGGCGCTGGCTGGCGCACTGCTGCGCTGAGCAACCCGGCTTCTGCGGGTGCGGCGCAAGCCGCAAAACCTGCGGCCTCCCTCCATCTGCAGGCGCGACAACGCACAGGCATCGGGTCTGCAGCAAATCCACAAAAACCAAGGAAGCCATGCGGCTCCCTTGGTTGTCTCACCCTTAGAAATCCATGCTCAGCCTGGCATAGGTGTAACGGCCGGGCAGGTCATAGGTGCCCGGGTCATAGCCATTGAGCGTGCAGCTCAGGCAGATCGGCGGGTTCTTGTCGAACACGTTGTTGACGCCAACGCTCACCTTTACCCCCTTCATCCACGCATCGGTACGCCAGCTGACCTGGGCATCGTGATAGGTGGTGGCACCCAGCCAATGCTGGTCGGCAGCGCTGTCGGTGCAGATTGCAAAGCCATTGGCACCGGCGCAGCTTTCACGCAGCCGGTCGATGTAGCGCATCGTCCAGTTGACGTTCCAGTTGCGGTAGTCCCAGTTGGTGGCCAGGGTCGAGCTCCACTCCGGGATCGAGCTGTCGTTGACCTCGATGCCCGGGCCCTTGGGCTCGGCTTGCCCGGACTCGTTGACCAGCTCATAGCGGGTCACCCAGGTTGCCTTCCAGTCAAAGCCCAGCTGGCCCCAGCCGGTTTCCGGCAGCAGCCAGTGCGCGCTGAAATCCCAGCCACTGGTGTTGATGGTGCCCAGGTTGGCCAGGATGTCCTCGAAACGGATGATCTGGCCACGGTCGTTGCGGGTATAGCTGGCACAGGCGGTGGCATCGCGGGTATCGATGCAGCGGTCCATGATGGCCTGCGCATCCGGTGCCTGGATCGCCTTGTCGATGGTGTGGCGGTAGAAGGTCACCCCCAGGTCCAGGCGGTTGGCCCAGCTGCTGTCTTCGGCCCAGCTCGGGCTCCACACCGCGCCGGCCATGAACGAACGGCTTTCTTCCGGCTCAAGATCACGGTTGCCGGAGGTGACCACCGAGATCTGCGGGTTGGCCTGCTCATAGCCCGGCGGCACGCCGTCGGCGGCGCACTTGGGGGTGGTGGAGGCGGCGTTGTTGCAGGGGTCGACGATGGTTGCGTCGAAGCGGCTCAAGGTGCCGTACAGCTCGCCGATCGAGGGTGCGCGGAAGCCCTGCGCGAAGGACATGCGCAGCAGCAGCTCATCGGCCGGCTGCCAGCGCAGGCCGATCTTGCCAGTGCCGGTGCCGCCGAAGGTGGAGTAGTCCGAGTAGCGGCCGGCAATGCTCAGGTCCAGGCTCTTGCCCCAGAAGCCTTCCCGCGCCAACGGCACGTCGAACTCGACATAGGCTTCCTTCACCGAGTAGCTGCCGATGGTCACGCCCGACGGTACGCCGTTGTACTCACCGGCCACCGTGATCGGGTCGGGATGGTATTCGCCCTTGTAGCGGCGCCACTCGGCACCGGCGGCGAAGGACAGCGGGCCCGCCCAGATGTCGAACAGTTCACCGGTGATGTTGGCCGAGCCCAGCGACAGCGTGTTCTTGCTGCGGTCACGCACGATCGGCGAGATCCACGCCAGCATCTCGGGGGTGATGGTGCCGGGGCCGCCAAACAGGTTCAGTGGCACGCAACCGGCGATGGCCGCACACGCTGCCGGATCGCCCAGGGCCTGGTTGATGTGTTTGATGTTGTAGCTGCCGGTATTGGTCTGGGTAGCCTTGCTCTGGCTGGACATCACGTTGATGTCCCAGTTCCAGGTGCGCTGGTTGACCTCGAACACGCCATCCAGACCGCCAGCGGCGTACCAGGTCTTTACGTCCTGCTCGTAACGGCGCGGGCCGCCCTCGACCGGTCGTCGGCCCAGCAAAAACAGGTTGGGGTTGGCCCCCATCGTGGTGAGGTCGAAGCCGAACGGGTTGTAGGGATTGTTGGCCGAGATCACCAGCCTGGTTTCGGCCCAGTCGTTGTACACGCCGGCATCGGTGCCGAGGAAGATCGGCTCCGGCGCGGCCTGGTTGGCCGATTCGCGCTCGCTGTACAGGCCGCGGAACCAGCCGCTTACGGTGGCATTGAATTCGAAGCGCACCTGCCCGAACACCGACTTGCGCTCGTTCGGGGTCAGCAGCAGGTTGTTGGGCGCGAAGTTGTAGCGGTTGGCGGTACCGAAGGGGATGAAGTCACCGGGGAAGCCGGCAGCGCCGCCAAAGCTGGCGCCATTGGGCAGGGTGATGTTGCAGGTTGCCGAACCGGGGATGGGATTGTCGTTGGCGTCCCTGCCCAACGGGCACAGCCCGCCGTAGGTGTTGTTGCCATCCGGTGGTGCAAACACCGTGCGCCCGCCGGGCGTGGCCGAGCTGCCGTTGGCCAGCCCGGTACCAGGCACCGGTTCGGTTGCCCATTTGTACTCGGACGAGCCGATTTCCTTCTGCTTGAACCACGAGGCACCGACGATCCACTGTGCGCGGTCACTGCTGCCACCAAAACTCAGGTCGATGCTGCTGGTGTCGCCACCCTTGAGATTGTAGTCGCCGTACTGCACCTCCACATGGCCGCCATCGGCCCCCTTCCTGGTGATGATGTTGACCACGCCTGCAATGGCGTCGGAGCCGTAGATCGAGGACGCACCGTCTTCCAGCACTTCGATGCGGTCGACGATGGCCAGCGGAATGGTGTTCAAGTCCACCGATGAGCCCACGCCCGAGCCGGAGGATTCATTGACCCAGCGGATGCCATCGACCAGCACCAGCACGCGCTTGGGCCCGAGGTGGCGCAGGTCCACTGTGGCCGCACCTGCGCCGACACCGCCGCCGTCGGGGGGAAAGCCGAAGTTGCCGCTGGAGTTGAGCTTGGTGCTCAGCGACGCGCCGCTGGCGGTGAGGTGCTGCACCACATCGGCTACCGAACTGTAGCCGGTGCGTTCAATGGCTTCGCGGGTGAGCACCTGGACGGGAACCTGGGTCTCCAGTTCGGCCTTCTTGATGCGCGTACCCGTGACCTGGATGCTGTCCAGGGTCTTGGGGGTAGTGTCGACGCTCTGTTGCGCCAGGGCGGTGCCTGGCAGCAGACACAGCAGGGAAAAACGCAGGGCGTGGGTCAGGCGGTTGGGCCGGGGCGAAAACGACGTCATCGAATGCTCCTGGTGATTGCCGGACTACTGCCCGCCACCATGACGGGCGTAGCCGATTTGTAAGCAATCCGTTACGCGCCGACAAGCAGCCAGGTCTCAAGTTGCTGCCTAAATGCGCGCCGATGACGACAAATGAACAAATCAGCGTGCTGAATAGCCGCCGTCAACCAGATGGTAGCTACCGGTGATGAAGGACGCCCGGTCCGACAACAGGAAGCAGGTCAGCTCTGCTACCTCCGCGGCCGTGCCCAGGCGCCCGGCCGGGTGCAGCGCGACCAGCCCGGCGTAGGCCTCCTGGTCCATGCTCTTGAGCAGCGGTGTGTCGATGAAACCGGGGCCGACCGAATTGATCCGCAGACCGCGCGCGGAGTATTCCAGCGCCGCGCTCTTGGTCATGCCCACCAGGGCGTGCTTGGCGGCGACATAGGCGGCCGAGCCGGCCCAGCCGTTGCTGCCCAGGATCGAGGCCATGTTGACGATGGCACCGCCGCCGCTGGCGAGGATGGCCGGGATTTCATACTTCATCGAATAGAACACGCCGTGCAGGTTGACCCCGAGCACGCGGTGCCATTCCTCCAGCGGATAGTCGGCGGTCTGCAGGCTGGCACCACCGATACCGGCATTGTTCACTGCCAGGTGCAGGCCACCAAAGCGCTGCTGGCAGGCGTGCACCATGTGCCGGACGGCATCCGGGTCACTGACATCCACCTGCAGCGGCTGTACCCGGTCGCCCAGTGACAAGGCCACGGCGGTAGCGGCATCGCCGTCGATGTCGGCGGCCAACACGTGGGCGCCGCCGGCCGCCAGCTGCCGTACCACCGCCTCACCGATGCCGGAGGCGGCGCCGGTTACCAGCGCGATGCGCCCCTGGAAATCGTGTTGCATGGTCTGCTCCCGCAGTGCGGCTGGGCCGCGACCGGTACAGCATCGGCCTTCAAGCCGGCTCCGTCATTGCGCCAGATCAAGCCGCTGACCACGGGCCTTGCTCAGCCTGGCCGCGGTTGCAGCCCGGCCGGGGGTGCCGGCGCCGTGACGTTGTGCGCCGCGAGCTGCCCGGGGCGGCTGTGCAAGGGCAGGAAGTCGGCCAGCGCACTGGCCGACATGGGCCGGCCAAAGTAGTAGCCCTGGCCGTAGATGACGCCCTTGTCGCGGAAGAAGATCGCCTGTTCTTCACTTTCAATGCCTTCCACCAGGGTCTGCATGCCCAGGCTGGCGGCCAGCTCGATGATGTGTGTGGCCACCTGGCTGGTCACCGCCTCGGTGCAGGCGGTGGAGGTGAAGCTCTTGTCGACCTTGAGGATATCGAAGGGGTAGGTGGTCAGGTAGGCCAGGCTGGAATAGCCGGTGCCGAAGTCGTCAATGGCGATTTCTATCTCCAGCGCATGGATGGCTGCCACCACGTCCTGCGCACTGGCTTCCTCCAGCAGGCCGCGCTCGGTGGCCTCCACCACGAACTGGCCGATGCCGGGGCCGATCGCACGCTGCATGTCCGCCAGCAGCTGCGGCGTCTCCATGGATTGCAGGTCACGTGGTGACAGGTTCACCCCCAGGCGGAAGCGCGGGTACTGGCGGAGGAAGCCGCTCAGGTCCTTGACCACCAGCTCCAGCACCCGGCGGGTGACCAGCTGGATGAGCCCGGCATCCTCGGCAAACGGGATGAAGCGATCCGGCGGTACCACGGTGCCGTCTTCGTGCTGCCAGCGCAGCAACGCCTCGGCACCAATGCAGGTGCTGTCCTGCAGGCAGAACACCGGCTGGTAGAGCAGGAAGAAATGGCCCTTGTTGATGGCGCGCAGCAGTTCGGCGCGCGTGGACCATTGGCGTCGGATCATCGCCAGCGCCATGCCCAGCACCACCAGTCCGGCAATGATGCCGATCGGGATGAACCAGTGGGCGAACTGGTTCATGCGTGCATCGAGGGTGGCCAGTGGCGTGGCCACGATCACGCCGGTGCCGCCCGGCCGCAGTACGCGGCGTACCACCAACGCGTCAGCCTGCTTGTCGATGAAGTGGCCCTTGTCGTCGCTGGCGGTGCCATCGGTGGCCCAGCGCTGTGGCAGATCGCCTGCGCGTGCGGTGTAGCGGCCGTCCATGCTGTTGAACAGGCCCAGCGACAGGCCAGGGCGCACGAACGGCGAGATCAGGCCTTCAGGGTAGACCAGCAGGGCATAACCGTCGCGCTCCAGCAGCACGTACTCGTGCCCGCTCAAGCCCGGTACCTGCACCTGCGTATAGACCCGCACGCCGTCGGGCGCACGCGCGCTGTACGGGCCGAGTACCAGCGACTGCATCAGCGCGCCGCTGGACGAGCAGGCCACCTTGCCGTCCTGCAGGTACAGCGTGCTCTTCACCAGCTGCGAGCGCATGCCGAAGCGCTGCATGCGCAGCAACCCGTCCGCGCTGCAGGGGGCTTCACCACTGCCGCGCATCTCCCTGTGCAGCTCCTGCAGGATGCCGATGGTGCTGCGGACCTGGCGCCCGATGCTGCTGGCCACATCGTCCAACTGCACGTACTTCTCGCGGATCGCCTGGGCGCGTGCCTGGTGCAACGAGTACAGCACCGGCACAGATGCCAGCAGGGCCGCAGCAAGCAGCAACAGTGCAGCGGTTCGATATCGTCTGGTCATGTAGGCGCCATCCCCGGGTTGGCTTGTCTGTGCACGATATGTGACGTGCGTCACCTATTCCAGTGGGGGGAATTTAGCTATGTGCAGGTGCCCTCACACCGGCCGGAACGTATCCCAGGCCATGCGCGCGATCAGCACCACCACCAGTGCGACAAAAAGCTTGCGGATCAAGGGTGTACCACCGCGCAACGCAAGCCGGGTGCCGGCGACCGCACCCAGCACGTTGGCCACCGCCATCGGCACGGCCACCGCCATCAGCACGTTGCCGCTGGGGATGAAGAAGGACAATGCCGCCACATTGGTGGCCAGGTTGACCACCTTGGAGGCCGCCGAGGCGCGCAGGAAGTCCAGCCCGAAGAAGCGCACGAACAGGAAGATCAGGAAGCTGCCGGTGCCCGGCCCGAAGAAGCCATCGTAGAACCCGATCACCCCGCCCATCACCACGGCGATGGTGAGCTCGCGGCGGCCCACTTCGCGCGGCCGGTGCAGGGCACCGAAATCCTTCTTGGCCAGGGTGTAGCCCAGCATCACGATCAGCAAGGTCAGCACCAATGGCCGTACCGCGTCCTTGGAGAGCAGGGAAACGGCGGTAGCGCCCAGGAAGGAGCAGGCAAAGGCCGCAGCGGCCGCCAGCAGCACCGGACGCCACGGAAAGCGCACCGAGCGTGCGTAGCGCCAGGCCGAGGCGCCGGTGCCGAACATCGAACTGAACTTGTTGGTACCCAGCAAGGCCGCCGGTGACTGCTGCGGCAAGGTGGTGAACAGGCCGGGCAGCTGGATCAGGCCGCCGCCGCCTACCGCCGCATCCACCAACCCTGCGCTGAAGGCAATCACCAGCAACCAGGGCAGTTCGGGCGGCAACAGTTCCAGCATGGTGGTTCCACGGCACGAGGGGGGCGCCAGCATACGCGCCAATGGCGACAGCCGCAGGCTTGGAAGCAGGGCGACGCTCACCGACAATGCGGGCATGCAGATATCAGCCAACAGCGCCTGCCCATGCGGGTTGCCGCACAACTACAGCCAGTGCTGTGGCCGTTACCACGGCGGCCAGGCCGCGCCCGATGCCGAAGCCTTGATGCGCTCGCGCTATAGCGCCTACGTGACCAAGGATGTTGCCTACCTGCTGCGCAGCTGGCATCCGCAGACCCGGCCGCAGGCGCTGAGCCTGGACGATGCACCCGGGCAGCGCACGCAATGGCTGGGACTGAGCGTGCAGCGCCACCAGATCACCGGCGCCGATACCGCAGAGGTGGTGTTCATTGCGCGCTACCGGATCGGGGGTGGCAGTGCGGTCAAGATGACCGAGCACAGTCGCTTTGAACGCATCGATGGCCAGTGGTATTACCTCGATGCGCTGAGCTGAGCGCATTGCCGTGGTTCATTCCCCGGCGACAACGGCAGCGTGCCGCAGCGCTTATGATCGGGCTCCGGTGCAAGGAGCGTATGGATGAAAGCAATCAACCTGCTGCGCGCAGGCCTGCTGATGGCGGTTGCCAGCATGGCCGCGCCGGTGCTGGCGGCCACCAGTGACTTTGGCAGCTGTGGGGCGGCGTTGCGGACCAGTGCCGTCGCCCAGGGCGTCAGTGCGGAGCGCTTCGACCGGGTCTTCGCCGACATCACCCCCGACCTCAGCGTGCTGCCCCTGCTGGATGCACAGCCCGAGTTCACCACGCCCATCTGGGACTATCTCGCCGCCTTGGTCGACAGCCAGCGCGTGGATGACGGGCGCACCCGTCTGGGCCAGCACGCTGCGCTGCTGCAGCAGGTATCCAGCCAGTACGGCGTGGACGCGGCAACCATCGTCGCGGTGTGGGGCGTGGAGAGCGACTACGGTCGTGTGTTTGGCAAGCGTCCGCTGTTGCAGTCGCTGGCCACGCTGTCCTGCAATGGTCGCCGCCAGCCCTTCTTCAAGGGGGAGTTGCTGGCCCTGCTCAAGCTGATCGACAAGGGCGACCTGGATCCGGCCGGTTTGACCGGCTCCTGGGCCGGTGCGTTCGGCCACACCCAGTTCATGCCCTCGACCTATGCCCGCATTGCCGTCGATGGGGATGGCGATGGCCGGCGTGACCTGGTGGCCAGCATTCCCGACGCCCTGGCGTCCACTGCCAACTACCTCAAGCAGGCCGGTTGGCGCAGTGGCCAACCGTGGGGCGTCGAAGTGCGTATCCCGGCGGGTTTCAACGCCACCCTGGCCGGCCGCGGCAAACGCAAGCCGCTGGCTGACTGGCGCGCGCTGGGCATCACCCTGGTTGACGGCAAACCATTGCAGGTGCCGGCCATTGCCGATGACAGCAATGCCGCCTTGCTGCTGCCGGCCGGTGCCAAGGGCCCGGCGCTGCTGGTCTTCCGCAACTACGACGCGATCTATTCCTACAACGCCGCCGAAAGCTATGCCCTGGCGATCGCCACGCTGGCCGACCGCCTGCGTGGGGGCAGCGGTCTGGTCGCCGCCTGGCCCACCGATGACCCGGGCATCGGCCGCCAGCAGCGGCGTGAGCTGCAGACCCTGCTGCTGGCCCGTGGCCACGACATCGGCGCCGCCGACGGCATGATCGGCAACGCCACCCGTCGTGCCATCCAGGCCGAGCAGCAACGGCTGGGGTGGAAGGACGCCGACGGCCGTGCCGGCAGCCGCATCCTGCAGGCACTTCGGGCCGCGCCGCCGGCCCAGCCCACGGTATTCAGGCTGCCTGCCAACTATCCGCAACTTGTTCAATCACCGATCGTACGGAGCAATGTTTCAATGAAGGATGTGCAGGGCCTGAGCACAGGCGATTTCAAGGGATTCACTGCCTGGAAGGTGGAGACCCCGTTCTCCACGGCGGCCATCAGCGTGTTCGGCGGCCAGCTGTTGTCCTTCGTCCCGGCCGGTGGCCAGGACGTCATGTGGCTTTCGCCCTCCGCCAAGCAGCCACCCACCCCCATCCGCGGCGGCGCACCGGTGTGCTGGCCCTATTTCGCGCGCCAGGGGCAGGGCAATGACGTGCCCTCGCATGGCTTTGTGCGCACCGTGCCCTGGCAGCTGCGCGACGCGCGGCGCGAGGCCGACGGCAGCATCGTGTTGACGCTGGTCCCGCCGGTCATCGACACCCTGGATCTACGCCTGCAGATGGTGGTGCGGGTTGGCCGCACCCTGGAACAGGAGCTGATCACCGAGAACACCGGCAGCCAGCCGGCCAGCATCACCCAGGCCCTGCACAACTACTTCAATGTCAGCGACGCCTTGACCGTGGACGTCAGCGGCCTGGACGGGCTTACCTATCTGGACAAGCTCGATGGCGGCGCCGCCCATGTGCAGCAGGGCGACTGGAACCTGCGTGATCCGCGCGACCCGGGCCGCAGTGACCGCATCTACACCCAGGCCGGTGGCCATTACGTCCTGCGCGACCCAGGCTTCAAGCGCATCATCGACATCACCACCAGCGGCAGCCGCAGTGCCGTGGTCTGGAACGCCGGCGAAGTGGCCGCGGCCAAGATGGACGATATTGGTGCGGCCTGGCGCAACTATGTTTGCGTGGAAGCCGGCAACGTTGGCCCGGATGTGATCGCACTGGCTCCAGGCGGCCGCCACACCCTCAAGCAGGTGTTCGCGGTAAAGCCGCTCTGAGCCTGGAAGCCCCTCTCCCATCGGGAGAGGGGTTGGGGAGAGGGTAGGCGGAACTCGCTGCCCTTGACTGCGGCAGTGGTGTCGCCCGCCACCAATCAGCGGCGCAGCGCCAGCAAGGTGATCACACCGGCGACCAGCCCCCAGAACGCCGAACCGATACCGGCCAGCGACAGTCCCGAGGCGGTGACCAGGAAGGTGACCAGCGCCGGCTCGCGTTCGGCCTCTTCCCTCATCGCCGCCGCCAGGCTGTTGCCGATGGTGCCCAGCAGGGCGATCCCGGCCAGCGTCGCGATCAATTCCTTGGGGAACGCCGCGAACACCGCGGCCACCGTTGCCCCGAACAGGCCGATCACCAGGTAAAACACCCCCGCACTGACCGCAGCGGTATAGCGCCGGGCCGGGTCCTCGTGTACGTCACGGCCCATGCAGATCGCAGCCGTGATCGCGGCCAGGTTCAGTGCATAGCCGCCGAACGGCGCCAAGGCGGTATTGACCACGCCAATCCAGCCAATCACGGGTGAAACTGGCGCGTCATAGCCGGATGCCTTCAGCACTGCCACACCGGGTACGTTCTGCGAGGCCATGGTCACGATGAACAAGGGCAGGGCAATGCCGAACACGGCGGCCCAGGACAGCGTCGGCAGGGTGAACACCGGCAGTGCCATCTGCAGCTGTACCTGCTCCATCTGCATCAAGCCCTTGCCGCCGGCTACCGTCACACCCACCAGCAAGGTTGCGATGACCGCATAGCGCGGCAACCAGCGCCGTCCAAGCAGGTAAGTTGCGAACATCAACAACACCAGCAGCGGCTGGGCCTGCACTGAGACAAAGACATCCAGGCCGAAGCGCAGCAGCACACCGGCCAGCATTCCCGATGCCAGTGACACCGGGATGCGTCGCATCGCCTTCTCGAACACGCCGGAGAAGCCGGCCACCGCGCCCATCACCGCGGCCAGCACGAAGGCGCCGATCGCATCGGACATCGGCAGCGTGGTCGCCCCGACCACCAGCATCGCGGCGCCGGGCGTGGACCATGCCGTCACCACCGGCACGCGATAGCGCAGTGACAGGCCGATGCAGGTCACGCCCATCCCCATGCCCAGCGCCCACATCCACGAGGCGATCTCGGCCTGCCCGGCGCCCACCGCCTGCGCTGCCTGGAACACGATCACCGCCGAGCTGGCAAAGCCCACCAGTACCGTAATGAAGCCGGCAACGGTGGCGGGCAGCGAAAGGTCACGAAAGAAGGAGCGCGGCGCAGGATCGGTCATCTATCTGGAGGCGTGCGATGGATCAGACCGCATTGTCGCCCAGCTGCCGCAGGCGGGGGGCCGTACAACAGTGGAGGGCCGCAGAGACTTGCCAGTGAAGTCCGGCCCATCGGGAAGGCGGGTGACAATGCCTGCGAGCCAAGCGGGAAAGGCACACACTGCAGGCAAGCAAGTCCTGCAGGGGCCAGCAGGCATCGAAAACCTGCCTTGGGCGGCCATCACTTTGCCGAGTCTGGCCCCAGCGGCCGATTTGCGGCCCTGCAACAAAAAGTGATTGCACTTTTCACAAAGATGTCTAGAATTCGCCTCCTCGCTTCACGGCGCCGCTCACACAAGTGACCGGGACCACGAAACGACGTCAACGGCCTCGAAAAAAGGTGTTGACGGAAACGAAAAGCCTGCTACAGTAG
>NZ_DLJW01000085.1:0-9955 GCF_002477705.1 Stenotrophomonas sp. UBA7606
CTGGCGTCGTCGATGGACTTTTCCAGCCACGCGGCCATCGCCGGGGCGTTCCAGCCGGTGGAAGCCTTTTCCAGGTCCAGGCTGACGTGGGCGCCGTTCGGCGGATCGCGCAGCAGGGCTTCCTTCAGCAGGTCGCCGCAGGCCTTGCCATTGGCGGTGGGCGGCAGGCGCAGCGACAGCTTCACCGAGGTTTCCGGACGCAGCACGTTGCCGGCCGATTCCAGCGGCGGCATGCCGCCGATGCCGGTCACCGACAGGGCCGGGCGCCAGGTGCGGTTGAGCACCAGCTCGGTCAGGTCTTCGCTCATCGGCTTGAGGCCGTCGACCAGGGGGAACTTGTCGAAAATGGCGGTATCGACCACATCGGCGGCGCGCTTGGCCTGTTCCAGGCGCTCGGCCGGAACGTCCACGTGCAGGCCGTCGAGCAGGATGCGGCCGGTCTTCTCGTCCTCGATGCGCGACAGCAGCTGGCGCAGCAGGCGGAAGCTGGACGGCACCACGCCGGAGGCGTCACCGGAGTGCACGCCTTCGTTGAGCACCTTGACGGTGAAGTTGCCGCCGGTCAGGCCACGCAGCGAGGTGGTGCACCACAGCTGGTCGTAGTTGGCGCAGCCCGAATCCAGGCACACCACCAGCGACGGCTGGCCGATGCGGTCGGCCAGATGGTCGACATAGGCCGGCAGGTCGTAGGAGCCGGATTCTTCGCAGGCTTCGATCAGGATCACGCAGCGGGCGTGCGGCAGGCCCTGTTCCTGCAGCGCCAGCACCGCCGCCAGCGAGCCGAAGATGGCGTAGCCGTCATCGGCGCCGCCGCGGCCGTACAGCTTGTCGCCGCGCAGCACCGGAATCCACGGGCCGAGGTCGTCGTCCCAGCCGGTCATTTCCGGCTGCTTGTCCAGGTGGCCGTAGAGCAGCACGGTGTCGTCGCCGGTTTCCGGGCCGGTGGCCGGGATTTCCAAGAAGATCAATGGGGTACGGCCTTCCAGACGAACCACCTCGACCTGCAGGCCGGGAATGTTCTGCGCCTTCGCCCAGCTCTCCATCAGGTTGACGGCCTGATCCATGTAGCCGTTTACGACCCAGTTGGCGTCGAACATCGGCGACTTGTTGGGGATGCGGATGTAATCGACCAGTTGCGGGACGATGTCGTTGTCCCACTTGTCGCTGAGAAATTGGCCGATCTTGGCGCTGTCCATCTGGATCTCCGGTAGAAATGTCAGGTGTAACCATTCTACGCCGCTGGCCCCCACGACGGGTCGCCATGGGGTGTGTAGGACTTTTCCTACATGAGTTCGGGGTGTTGGCTGGCTGCGTTAGTGCGGCGTGACGGATAGGCTGTGTTCATGTGGCGCGGGACACTGGATTCGTCGGCGGGGAAGCCGACATCCACCCACGACACAAGGAGTGTAGCGATGGAGCTTTTCTCCGTGACGCTGAAGTCACTGGCTCTTGCGTTGTTGCTGACCCTATCGGCGTATGCCACGGACAAGGTCGACATCAACACCGCCTCTGCGGCGGAGCTGAGTCAAGGGTTGGTGAACGTCGGGCCTTCCAAGGCGCAGGCGATCATTGATCACAGGCAGGCAAACGGGCCTTTCAAGAGTGTCGAGGAACTGGCGCTGGTGAAGGGAATCGGATTGAAGACGGTCGAACGGAATCGCGACCTGATCGAGGCGAAGGCTGGAGATGCCGCCGCCAAGAAGGCTCCAGGGACGGCAGCTGTTCAACCGGTGGAGAGGCGTTGAGGCATTGGATGCCTGGTCTGCAGCAATGGATGCCGCGCCATAAGGATTGTGAGCCGCCAGGACGGCGGCACACGAGGAACCCATAGGGGCAGGACGCTGGGGGAAGGCAGGACGCCAACAAGGACGTGAGATCGTCCGGTGTTGCACAGTGACGTGCAGCCGGGCGATTTTTCTTGTTCCGCTTGTCGGATACAAACAAGGCCCGGGTCTTCCCGGGCCTTGTTCTGTCAGGGGATTGCTTGCCCAGGCGTGGAGATGTGCAAGAGCCGGGATGTGGGCTTGGCTCCGGCCAGGCGGTGCAATCCATGGGGCAATGTAGCCCGGGTAAGCGCAGCGCACCCGGAGCTTTTCGCGAGGACTTCTTCCGGCCAGTGGGTAGCCCGGGTAACCGCAGTGCACCCGGGGCTTTTCGCGAGAGACTCTTTCAGCCAATCGTGGCCCGGGTGAGCACAGCGCCATCCGGGAGCTCTCCGCAAAGAGCCCCGGGTGCGCTGCGCTTACCCGGGCTACAGCGTATGCGTGGGTCTGCCAATCCGGTGCCGACGTTCGATGCCGGTTGTTGGCGTTGCTGGCCTGCGACGAGGCACCGGCAGAAGAGGGCTTAGACCAGCCCGGTGGCGTAGTACACGCCGATGATCGCGAACACTGCCAGGGTCTTGATGATGGTGATGGCGAAAATGTCCTTGTAGGACTGGCGATGGGTCAGGCCGGTGACCGCCAGCACGGTGATCACCGCACCGTTATGTGGCAGGGTGTCCATGCCGCCGGACGCCATCGCCGCCACGCGGTGCAACACTTCCATCGGAATGCCGGCAGCCTGCGCGTTGGCGATGAAGCTGTCGGCCATGGCCGCCAGCGCGATGCTCATGCCGCCTGATGCCGAGCCGGTGATGCCGGCCATGGCGGTGACCGAGACCGCTTCGTTGACCAGCGGATTGGGGATCGAGCCCAGTGCATTGGCTACCACCAGAAAGCCGGGCAGGGCGGCGATGACCGCACCAAAGCCGTACTCGGAGGCGGTGTTCATCGAGGCCAGCATGGCGCCGCCGATGGCCGACTTGGTGCCCTCGGCGAAGGAGGCCACCACCGGCTTCCAGGCAAAGGCGATGACGCTGAGGATGCCCAGCAGCAAGGCGGCCTGCACGGCCCAGATCGCGCCCAGCTTGGACACCTCCTGCACCACCGGGGCCGGGTTGCCGATCACCGCCGGGATGAAGGACTGGGTTTCACCGTAGAAGCCGGGGATCCAGCGGGTGAACAGGAAGTTGGCCACGCCGACCAGGACCAAAGGGGTGATCGCGACCAGCGGGTGGGCCAGGTTCTGGCCGTGGAAGGGCTCAGGTTCGTTGCGCAGTTCGTCATTGGCGCCGGCATAGCCCTCGCCATTGCGGATGGCCACGCGGCGGCGCCATTCCAGGTAGCTCATGCCCAGGATCAGGATCACCACGGTGCCGATAACGCCCAGCCACGGTGCGGCCCAGCTGTTGGTGCCGAAGAAGGCTGAGGGGATGATGTTCTGGATCTGCGGCGTGCCCGGCAGCGCGTCCATGGTGAAGGTGAAGGCACCCAGGGCGATGGTGCCGGGAATCAGGCGCTTGGGGATATTGCTCTGGCGAAACAGCTCGGCGGCGAAGGGGTAGACCGCAAACACCACCACGAACAGCGATACGCCGCCGTAGGTGAGCAGGGCGCAGACCAGCACGATCGACAGCATCGCGCGCTTTGCTCCGACCAGCTTGATGGTGGCACTGACGATGGACTTGGAGAAACCCGAGACCTCGATCAGCTTGCCGAATACCGCACCCAGCACGAATACCGGGAAGTACAACTTCAGGAAGCCCACCATCTTGTCCATGAACAAGCCGGTGAACATCGGCTGCACCAGGCTGGGATCGGTCAGCAGCACCGCCCCCAGCGCGGCCACTGGCGCGAACAGGATCACGCTGTAGCCGCGGTAGGCAACAAACATCAGGAAGCACAGGGCCGCCAAGACAATCAGAAACGACATTCACAGCTCCCCGGCCAATACATTGCCGGCGAGTATCAGGATCGGGAGTGGCCCGGCCCACTGTACGAAGGGACGATACGCGGCCGGCTAACGCTCCATTAACGTGCGCTCCATGGCGGCATCCATATGCCGCAACGTCATACCCGGGAGGAGGGAGACCAATGAAGCGCAAGTATCTGAGCATGGCCATCGGCGGCATTCTGTTGGCACCGGCTGCATTCGTGCAGGCGCAGGAGCAGCAGCCTGCCGCAGGCACCCAGGCCACGCAGCTGGACGAAGTGACCGTCACCGCACGCCGCCGCAGCGAGTCCATTCAGGACGTGCCGGTGGCGGTGAGCGCCTTCGGCGAGGAGCAGATCAAGGATCTGCAGGCCTCGACCGTTGAGGGCCTGCAGGGCGCCGTGCCCAATATGAACATCGCCCAGGGCCGTGGCTCGGCCAACAGCGTCAACGTCTTCATCCGCGGTATCGGCCAGCCCGACGCGCTGCAGACCTTCGACCCGGGCGTGGGCATGTATGTGGACGATGTCTACTACTCGCGCATCAATGGCGCGCTGTTCTCGCTGTTCGACATCCAGCAGCTGGAAGTGCTGCGTGGCCCGCAGGGCACGCTGTACGGCAAGAACTCCACCGGCGGCGCGATCAAGCTGACCACCAAGAACCCCTTCGACAATGAAGGCGGTGCGGTGGAAGTCACCGCGGGTGACTACGGCCGCCTGGAAGGCCGCTTCTACGTCTCCGGCAAGCTCAGCGACACCCTGGCCGGCAGCATTGCCGGCGCCAAGATCACCAATGACGGTTACGTCAAGGATGCGGTCAGTGGGAAGCGCTACAACGATGATGACACCGAGGCATTCCGCGCCAAGCTGGCCTACCAGCCGACCGACAACTTCAGCGCTGTGCTGTCGCTGGATACCACCAAGCAGGATGCGGGATTGACCTTGGGCCGGCCGATGGCGGACCTGCAGCAGCGCGAATTGAATACCAACGCTATCGTGCGTGTGCTCAAGCCGGGTGAAACGGGCGAGTGGAACCATCGCGCGCGCACCTCGTTCAATGACGGTCAGGGCCAATATCTGAAGCATTCGGGCGCGTCGTTGGCGATGAACTGGGACATCAACGAGCAGTTCACGTTGAAGAGCATTACCTCCTACCGCAAGCTCAAGACCGAGTCTTACATCGATATTGATGCTTCCGAGTATCAGTTGGGCGATGTGCTGGTTGCTTTGGACCAGAATCAGAAGAGTCAGGAATTCCAGCTGCATTACGACAATGGCAGCAACCTGCACCTGACGTTCGGCGCGTACTACATGAAGGAGCACGTGCCGTCCTACCAGGAGGCCTATGGCGACGACATCTATCTCATCGGCGGCAAGCCGGCCGGCTTCCTGCGCACCATCGACGATGATCTCAGCACCACCAGTAAGGCTGCGTTTGCGCACGCCAACTGGGAGTTTGCACCGAGCTGGACCTTGGCAGCTGGCGTGCGTTGGACCAAGGACACGAAGGACTACGAGCGCACCACCAGCACCTTCTGGGAGTCCGATGGCCTGTTCCTGGGCTTCCTGCCGGCCACGGCTCTCAATGGCACCGTGCCATTGGCACCGGTTTCAGCCTCCTGGACTGCGGTGACCCCCTCGGTAAGTCTGCAGAAAGCCTTCAGTGAAAATTTGATGGGCTACGTTTCGGCGAACCGTGGCTTCAAATCCGGCGGTTTCAATGGTCGCGCGAACACGGCCTATGACGTGATCCATGCCAAGTTTGATCCAGAGTATGTCTGGACCTACGAATTGGGCATGAAGGGTACTTCCTCTGATCGTCGCTTCCGCGGCAGCGCGGCAGCCTTCTACAGCAATTACAGCGACTTCCAGGCGCGCGTATCCCAGGATGCCAATACCTTCCCGGTACTCAATGCTGCCGAGTTGAACATCAAGGGCATCGAGCTGGAAGGCAGCGCCCTGCTGGGCGAGTCGACCACCTTGAGCGCGCAGTTGGGTTGGATGGATGCCAAGTACAAGAAGTTCGAGGACTTCCGTCTTGATCCTTCCTACCCCGGTTACGACAAAAACGTGAATCACGATCACGTGCCGTTCTCTCCGGATTGGACTGCGCGGGTCGCGCTGCAGCACGTATTCTCGCTGGGGGACAGTGGCAACTTGACCTTGGGTGGCGATGTTTCCTACCGTGGTGACACGTGGCTGTCGGTGGACAACCGTAAGGTGTTGAGCCAGGACGCGTATGCATTGGTTGGCGCTTACGGCGTTTGGGATTCGCCGCAGATGGCATGGCAGGTGCGTGCTGGCGTGCGTAATTTGACCGACAAGGATTACAAGACTGAAGGTCAGGAGTTCGCCAGCGTTGCCAACATCCAGACCGCGTACTACGGTCTGCCGCGCAACTGGTATGTGTCGGTGCGTTACAACTTCTGACGGTTGAGCCGGTGACGGCCAGCTGATTGGAATGCAAAGCAGCCCTTTTCCGCGCGGCGGGAGAGGGCTTTTGTGTTTGTGGTGATTGCGGGGGCGGTTGCTTTCGCTGTTGTTGCCGTTGCTGTTGCCGTTGCCGTTGCTTGAAGCCCCTCTCCCGCCAGCGGGAGAGGGGTTGGGGTGAGGGCAGCTTTTGCCGTTGCCTTTCACGCTCTGGCTTTTGATGCAAAGCAAGAAGCAATTTGTCAGTGAACCGCACCCTCACCCCAACCCCTCTCCCGGAGGGAGAGGGGCTTCAAGCAAGTGCTCCAAGCAAGGGCTTTGAGCACGCACTCCTTCATCCTTCTTCCCCAACTCCGTATCCTGCCAGGCAGCTTCCGGGAAACGCATTCCATGTTGAGTCTGGCAACCGTGGCGCTTGCAGGCCTGGCCTGGCTGGCGCTGATGTTCGGCGCGGCCCTGTATGGCGAACGCCGCCCCACCGTGTTTGCGCGCCACTGGCGGCATGTCTATGCCTTGTCACTGGCGGTGCATTGCACCTCGTGGACCTTCTACGGCACCGTCACCCAGGCCGCGCGGCATGGCTGGCCACTGCCGCCCACCTTTGTCGGCGCCATCCTGTTCTATGCGCTGGCAATGGGCGTGATGATGCGGCTGGTGCGGCTGGCGCGCGAGACCAATGCGACCTCACTGGCCGACCTGATCGCAGCACGCCTGGGGCGCGACGCCTGGCTGGCCGCCACCGTGACGCTGGTGGCGGCACTGGGGCTGATCCCCTACATCGCCCTGCAGCTGAAGGCAGTGGCGATGAGCTTCAGCATGATCACCTCGCGCTCGGTTCTGGCCGGGCAGGAAGGCTCGGTATGGCAGGACAGCGCGCTGTACGTGGCGCTGGCAATGGCGCTGTTTGCGATGCTTTTTGGCGCGCGCCGCGCCGATGTGTCCGAGCACAACCGGGGCCTGGTGCTGGCGATGGCCGTGGAATCCATCTTCAAGCTGGGCGCGATGCTGGCGCTGGGGGCCTTTGTCTGGTTCGGCCTGAAGAACCTGCCGGCGGCACCACCGGTGCCGGTCAGCGCCGCCGAAGGTGGTTTCATCCCGCTGGTGCTGCTCGGTGGCCTGGCCATGTTCCTGCTGCCACACCAGTTCCACGTCAGCGTGGTGGAGTGCCGTGACCCGGCCGATGTACGCACCGCGCGCTGGCTGTTTCCGCTGTACCTGCTGCTGATCGCGCTGCCGATCCTGCCGCTTGCCCGCGCCGGTACCGCGTTGCTGGGCAACAGCGTGCCGTCCGATATGTATACGCTGGCGCTGCCGTTTTCGGCCGGCCATGGCGGTGTGGCGTTGTTTGCCTTCCTGGGTGGCCTGAGCGCGGCGACCGGCATGGTGGTGGTGAGTACGCTGACCTTGAGCCTGATGATCGGCAACCACTGGTTCGCACCGGGGCTGGTGCGCAGCGCCTGGGCACGCGCGGGTGGGGGTGACCACCGCCGCGAGCTGGTGTGGCTGCGGCGTGTCGGCATCTGCGTGATCATGCTGCTGGCCTGGGCCTATAGCCGGTTGATCGGCGGCAGCAACGTACTGGCCGATATCGGTGCGGTGTCGTTCTCGGCGATGGCCACCCTGGTGCCGGTGCTGGCCTTCGCCATCTGGCGCCCGCAGACACCGCCGCGCGCGGCGATAGCCGGCGTGCTTGCCGGCTTTGCCACCTGGGCCTGGGTGCTGCTGCTGCCGTCGTTGCTGCAGGGCGACGGGCATGCACCGGATTGGTTGCTGCAGGGGCCGTTTGGCTGGAAGTGGCTGGCACCGCAGGCCTTGTTTGGGCTCACCGGCTGGACGCCGCTGGGCCGTGCGGTGGGCGCCAGCCTGTTCGTCGGCACCGCCGTGACCCTGCTGGCCATGGCCTGGCGTCGCGATACGCCAAACCGTACCAGCCGCAACCTGGATGCACAGGCGCTGCGCGATGCCGGCCGCCGCTTCCTGCCGTATGAACAGGTTGAGCGCCTGCTGGCCGATGCGCCGCGCAGCGGGCCGGTGCCTGCGCAGGTGGAGGCACGGCTGGAGCGGGAGCTGTCTTCGGTGCTGGGCGCGGCATCGGCGCGTTTGCTGCTGGATGCGGCGCGGCGCGAAAGCGGCGAGCTGGCCACGGTTGCAGCCATCGTCAGCGAAGCCTCGCAGGATCTGCGTTTCAGCCAGCAGGTGCTGCAGGCGGCATTGCAGAACATGAGCCAGGGCATCAGCGTGATTGATCGCGAGCAGCGCCTGGTGGCCTGGAACCGGCCGTATGCGCGCATGTTCGGCTTTCCTGACGAGCTGCTGCAGGTGGGCCGGCCGATCATGGACCTGACCCGCTGGGCGCTGCAGGCCATGCCCGCGCGTGGCGGTGACGAGCGTGCGGTGGATCGCCGCCTGGCCTTCATGCGTGCCGGTACGCCGCACCTCACCGAGCGTGTGTTCCCGGACGGCAGCATTGTCGAGATCCGCGGCAACCCCATGCCGGGTGGCGGCTTCGTCGCGACCTTCACCGATGTGACCGAATTCCGCCGCAGCGAGCGCGAGCTCAAACGCAGCAACGAAACGCTGGAGCAGCGCGTGGGCGAACGCACCGCGCTGCTGGAATCGGCCAAGCGCGAGGCCGAACGCGCCAATGACGCCAAGAGCCGCTTCCTCGCTGCCGTGGGCCATGACCTGCTGCAGCCGCTGCATGCCGCGCACCTGTTCACCGACACGCTGGCGCAGCAGGTTGAATCCAGCCAACAACAGCAGGCGGTGGTGCAGATCCGCGGCGCCCTGGACTCCACCACCGATCTGTTGACCGGGCTGTTCGACATGTCGCGGCTGGAGGCCGGTGGACTGGTGCCGCAACCGCGTGATCTGCCGCTGGCCGAGGTGCTTGATCCGCTGGCGTCGGAGTTCCGTGCCCTGGCGGCCGCGCGCGGGCTGGCCTTCCACTACCTGCCTACCCGGGCCTGGGTGAACAGTGATCCGCAGCTGCTGCGGCGTGTGCTGCAGAACTTCCTCGCCAATGCGGTGCGTTACACCGCGCGCGGCGGGGTGCTGCTGGGTGTGCGGCGCGAAGGCGAGCGGCTGCGTGTCGAGGTGCATGACACCGGGCCGGGCATTGCCCGCGAAGAGCAGCAGCGCATCTTCGAAGAATTCCGCCGCGGTGAGGACAGCAGCGGCCAGGGGCTGGGCCTGGGCCTGGCCATTGCCGACCGCATCGCCGGCCTGCTGCATGCGCCGTTGCGGCTGCGCAGTGAGAAAGGGCAGGGCACGGTGTTCTCGGTATCGCTGCCATGGGTGGCCTGCCCGCAGGCCGCGGTGCTGCCGCGTCCGCGCACTGCCGCCACTTCCGGCGGTGTGCCGGTGCTGCTGGTCGACAACGATCCTGCGGCCTTGCAGGGCCTGGCCGGGCTGTTGCGTGGCTGGGGCTACCAGGTGGCCGAAGCCTCCGGCGAAGCACAGGCGGTGGCGGCGCTGCAGGCAACTGCGGCCAGCCTGTGGCTGTTCGACTACAACCTGGATGACGGCGATACCGGCACCGCCTTGCAGCTGCGCCTGGGCGAGCGTTTTGGTGCCCGGCCAACCCTGATCCTCAGTGCGGATGACAGTCTTTCAACGCGCCGCGAAGTGCTGGAGCAGGGCCTGACCTTGCTGCACAAGCCGGTGCGCCCGCTGGCCTTGAAGTCGATCCTGGATCGGTTGCTGGCAGCGGATGCGTTGCGGCCGGGAATAGGGAATAGGGAATAGGGAATAGGGAATAGGGAATAGGGAAT